>NZ_JANOJV010000145.1:0-56262 GCF_031418915.1 Chamaesiphon sp. VAR_48_metabat_135_sub
CCAGCGATGGGACGATCTCGTACCGACGAATCTGTTTGAGTTTTTGCGTAGTCTTTTACACCTCCACAGCCCTCCCCTTTCCAAGGGGAGGGAGCGAAAGCCCCCCCTTTATAAGGGGGGGTTGGGGGGGTAAACCAACCTAGAACGAAGTCCAGCAAACTTGTCAGTACGCGGTCATGTTTTTCTTCTCTCAGACATGGCTGTAAGGTCGATCGAACCATCGTCTCGAAGCCGAATGGCAAAAATGTATCCGCATGGAGAAACAGCAGGATTTCGCCCGTTGCTGCCTTAGCTCCGACATTCATTTGCCGAGCGCGTCCCTTATCAGCAGAGATTACCTTCACGCCTAATTCTGTTGAAATCGATACTGTGTCATCGCTTGAACCTCCATCTACCAGAATTATTTCGACATTTGGGAGGGAATGAATACCTGCTAACACTTTGGCGATTGTCCCCGCCTCATTCAGCGCGGGAATAACGATCGAGATTTTGGTTTCTAATCCTAACTGTGTTAATAATGGTAAGTCTTCTGGTCGATCGATATCGGCTAATTTAGGTAAATATCCAATCGATAAATTCAATTGCTGGGCAATGTCGATCGTTTGCTGCAATACTCGATCGGTACCCCAATCGATATCGACAAATAATGCTGGCTGCGGATGACGTATCCCAATTAAATAATAACCTCCATCTAGTGCTGCGCCTAACACGAGATCTCGATCGAGCAACAGTTCAAATGCTTGCGCCAGGATCTCTGTCGTTAATTCGGGACAATCCGTACCGATGAGGATGACTTGCTTATCTCCTTCCTGACAAGCAGATGAGATCGATCGATCCATCCGCACCCCCAAATCCCCTGCCCCTTGAGACTGATAAACTAAATCTGTACCCAGCCAATCGGCCATCTGCTGGCTATCGCTACCATCAAAATGAATCTCAATTCGTCGATTTAGTTTTCGCGCTTGACACAGGGTATTTTCGGTCATTTGACGATGCAACATTGCCGCACCTGCGGCTCCCACTGCAGGAATCAATCGGGTTTTTACCGCTCCTGGAGTGGGATAGCGCGTGAAAATAATTAACGTAGTTTCGGAGTTAATCATCGATGCACTTCACGCAAATATAGGCATAGATTCGGCGATCGGACAGAGGAAATGGTTGGATAAATATAGAATATTACCGATCATGCATGAGTCATGAGATATTGACCATTCCCATTGTATTCACCATCACAAGTCGCAAAAATTGTCCCCAACATCAGTAAATAGAACCGCCAGATTCGCCGGAACTTGGCGTAATCCATCCCATAGTCGAGAGATTTGACACTCGATTGAGAAGCATCAAATCTCTCTAACCAGGCTGTCATTGTTTTGTGATAATTCATGCCATTCAGGTACCACCGATCGACAGTTTTCAGATCGCGGTTATAACTGGGTATCGCATCATAATTCCAGTAGCGACCGTGAGGAAAAATGTACTTGTGAGTAAAGCCGGACGACATATTATTCGGAATCCGCGCAGTAATAATATGAATGAATACCTTACCATCACTTTTGAGAAAAGAGGCTAACTTTTGGAAAGTATCGGTCAGATTGCCAACATGACAAAACACGCCGATCGAGAGAATTTTATCAAACTTTTCGGCAAACTGCACCTCATTCAAATCGCCTTCATGCAGTGTGAATCGACCTGAACTCAGATAACTCTCTGGATCTTGCATTTTGAGCCGCATGTACTCGCACTGTTGATGACTTAAATTCAGCCCAGTAAAGCGGACATTAGGGAACTTTGACATAATGTAATTGGGCACACATCCCCAGCCACAGCCAAAATCTAAAATATGGTCGCCATCAGCGATGCCTAATCGCTCAATTACCTGGTCGATCATGTGCATTTGGGATATTTCTAAATCGGTAGCTCCACGCTCCCACAATCCCATACTGTATTTAGGATAGATAATTGGCCAATCTCCCAACATTTGATTCAGCATTGCTTGGGGTAAATCATATTGAATCTTCATCAGTTCTCGTGAAGATTCAGCAAACCGATTGGATTCTTCTAACACCCATTCATAGGGAGCAACTAACCCTGGCGCATGTTGAAATAAAATCGGCATCGATGTGTGAAATATCGATCGAAACACCGAATCTGGTATTTCTAAACCGTTAATATAGGCTTCAGCTAATGCCATTTGAGTCGCATTGAAAACACTAGCCATGATTCGTGTCGCTTTGTAGGCGATCGGGGCTTTCACAGTCATATCTCCCATGATGGGGACATATTTCTGCACGGCTGGAAATACGTGTTTAGAAGTCATTTTAGTTTCTCCGGTGCTTAGAGGACTAGTCAGCTAACCGCTCTCACAAAAACATTTATCTAATCAAAAGTTGGGGGTACCAATCAGCCAAAAAGATTTTTTCCAACTTACTGACTTGAGGCTCATTATTTAGTATATCAACCTGTTGAATTTTCAATAGTTAAGAATTTAGGGATGTTTCTACGGCGGCTGGCAGCTCTGATTGTTCTAAGTCGCGGTTTTTTGCCCGCGATAGCAGAGCCGTTTCAGACGGAACTCGGAGCTTTGAGGCTAACTTCAAAAACTCCAGCATTTTAATGAAGCTAAATGTGGGATCGGGAAGATAGACAACCCTTCCAGCGCGAATTGTGATGCCATGCCGACTAGATGACGAAAAGGCATGATGGAGATTGTGCCAGCCTTCACCCAGAGTTATAAATGCCACAAACCCATTATTGCGACTGTGGTCATCAGTGACAAAGGGTTGCTCGCCCACAAGATGGCTCAGAGAGTTAACGGTTTGCACGCCATGAAATAGTAGAGTTGTGCTGAGGAAAAAAGCACCGAGATATTCAATCCCACCCATCGAATAGGAGATCGCTGCTAGTGCCAGCACGGGGACGAAGTGCAATCGATCGATCGTCTTTAATACTACATCACTTTCAGCATCGATCGGCAGCTTGGCAGGAAAAAACCGTGAGGATAACAGCCAACCCGCTTGAGACCAATAAAATCCTTTCATCCCCCGATCTGGAGTATAGGGAGAATGGGGATCTAAATCTCGGTCGGCATGTTGATGATGAGCCAGATGATGCGCTTTCCACCAGTTTGGCCCCATATGACCCGCCGATGCGGCCACAATACTACCTACCCATAGCACCAAGGCTGGAGCTTGATAGCTTTTGTGGGTGAGTAGTCGATGGTAAATGCCCGTTGTTGCCAGCATCCTGATCAGGTATAAAAATACGATCCATAGAGCAGATCCCCATGATAAGCCAGTCATTAGCACAAGCAGCGATCCGATATGGCTGATGATAATCAGCATCGGCCCCATAATATAAGCAACGATTGTGAGTGGAGAATACTGCTTCATTTCGTTTCTAAGTGCCTGGGGAAAATTAACGAGATATTTTTAAAGTTCGATCTATTTTTAAGTTAGATTACTATTATGAATATAATAGCCTTGTCATATTATAAATGGTTTTGCTCTGAATAGATTTTAATCAAATCAAAAACCTATGATATTAAAGCTCCACCACAACTAGAACCACATCCAGCCGTACACCCATAGCAGTAAGTTTCGGTTTGAATTTCACCAATTAAATCTAGAGTACCTGCTGCTAATAGTTTGTCGATCGTTAATATTTCACCCGTGGGAGTTGTAGCGGGGAGATTTGCCATCTGATTGAAATCACAGTCGTAAACGCTGCCGAGATAATCGATCGATAGTTGGTCGCGACACATTAATTGAGGTACGGTGGTGGAATTATAATTAGACTCTAAAAACTGAAGATAAGGTTGGTGAAGCTGGTGATGTTCTAGTTGAAATTTAGTTCGACCGATTGGTAAATTGGTAATCGTAAATAGACTATTAAAGCAAACATCAAAATGTTCTAGGAGGAACTTTTTATAATCCCGTTCGAGAGCTACTTGGTCGGGAGTCAATCTAAAATCTGTCGATGTTGGAATCGGTGGGTTGTATACTAAATCTATCTGTAAACTAGGGTCGCGACCATAGCCGAGCCGATTCAACCATTGTAACGCCTTAATCGAATCATCGAAAACTCCCTGTCCGCGCATTTTATCGACATTATCAGCCAGATAGCAAGGTAAGGAAGCCACAATCCGGACTCGATTTTGGGCACAATATTCAGGGATATCATCGTAACCAGGAACAAAATAAATGGTTAAATTAGACCGAACGATAACCTGTTTACCAGTGGCGACGGCTGCTTCTAGAATAGGTTTAAATCCATTGAGCATTTCCGGCGCACCGCCTGTGAGATCGACAGTTTTTAGTTGGGGAAATGTATAAATTGTTTCGATAACTCGATCGACCACCGCTGATGACATTTCCTCGGTACGATGGGGGCTAGCATCCACATGGCAATGGCTACAAGCCAGATTGCAACGTTTACCCAGATTCACTTGCAGGATCGTTACTGGTTTTTTAGTTAGGGCTGAGTCCAGTCGATGATTAAATGGGGTAATTACTGAATCGATCGATCCACGGGTGGCGAGTGGTTGAGGCATTGAGCGACAATTTTGATGTATAACGATCCTAGCGTAATTTGTTCGACTGTAGATTCGATCGTCAGCCACAAAATCCAAAATCTAAAATCGAAATGACTAGTACTATCCCCACGTCGCAATCAACTACCAACTTCGACGAGATCGATCGAGCCATTACCAGTCTCCACACTCATCGAGATAAATGGGCGCAAACGAGCATTCCTCAACGGTTAGCATATCTCCAAACCTGTCTCGATCGCACCCTTGCAGTTGCCGAAGATTGGGCGATTGCCGCATGTCAGGCAAAAGGGATCGACTCTCGATCGACCCTAGCGGGAGAAGAATGGATTGCTGGGCCGATTTCGACCGTGCGGAATATCCGCCTGCTGATGACCAGTCTCCAGGCGAATGGACAACTTTCCCCGCCCAATATTTGGCAACGGGAGGATGGGCAATTTGTTGCCGAGGTAATTCCATCAAATTCGCTCGATCGACTGTTATACTTAGGGTACCGTGGCCAAGTGTGGCTAAAATCTTGCACTGCTTCAACTCAAGCACGAATCTATCGCAAACCGACAGCTAGTAAAGTTACCCTAATTCTGGGTGCGGGAAATATCTCGGCGATCGTCGCGATGGATGTGCTATCCAAACTATTTACCGAAAATCAAGTCGCGATCGTCAAGATGAATCCGGTGAATGCTTATGTGGGAACGTATATCGCCCAAGCATTCGAGCCATTAATTCAGGCTGGCTTCCTGCATATTGCCTACGGTGGTGCAGAAGTCGGGGAATATCTGTGTCAACACCCACAGATCGAGACAATTCATATTACTGGCTCCCATCGCACCCACGATGCGATCGTTTGGGGCGCAACAGCAAGCGAACAGCAGGAACGCAAAGCAGCTAATAATCCCCGTTTAACCAAACCAATTACCTCCGAACTCGGCTGCGTCACCCCGATTTTAGTCGTCCCAGGTAAATGGTCTAAATCCGATCTGACCTTTCAAGCCCGTCAAGTTGCCAGTACGATCGCCCATAATGCTAGCTTTAATTGTGCCTCAGGACAAGTACTCGTTACCGCATCTGGTTGGGCGCAACAAACCGAATTTTTAGCCGCCGTCCGTCAAGAATTAGCCGCAATTCCCCCGCGAATCGCCTACTATCCAGGTGCCCAAGCGCGATATCAAGCATTTCTCGACAAATACCCCCAATCCCAAGCCCTAGGGACGCGCACCCCAGAGATCGTACCGTGGACGATAATTCCCGATTTACCCCCCGTAGCGGGCGAATATGCCCTAACTGAGGAAGCATTTTGTGGGGTGTTGGCAGAAGTTGAGATCGATGCCGACACCGCACCGGATTTTCTCACCAAAGCAGTAGATTTTGCGAACGAGCAAGTTTGGGGCACGCTCTCCTGTACAGTTCTAATCGACAGCCAAACTCAGAAAAAAGATCATCGAGAACTAGACAGTGCGATTGCTAATCTCAAGTATGGCGCGATCGGGGTCAATCTCTGGTCGGCAATGTTATTCTACTTTGGTTCCACAAGCTGGGGTGCTTATCCTGGTAATACTCTCGCCGATATTGGTTCGGGCATCGGTTTCGCCCACAATAGTTATTTATTCGACCATCCCCAAAAATCAGTCGTCTACGCACCATTTCGGATCTTCCCAACTCCCGTCTGGTTTGCCACTCACAAAAATACCCTGGGTATGGCTCGTAAGCTACTCAAATATGAAGCCTACCCGACTTGGAGAAATCTCCCAGCGTTGGTGATGTCAGCACTGCGGGGCTAGTTTATTTTGCGAGCCGATCGAGATTTGCTAAGATATTAGATAACTATGATGTTCGATCGATCGCAAACTATCGATCTCAAGGAATGAGATAGAGATTGGTATCCTGTCGTTTTAAATTGGGCAATAAGTAAGTTTAGATATTCTATGCGGGTATTATAAATACATAGTTCTTTCAATAGTACGATTTACCAAACATTAGGAATTTAATTTCCCCGCAAGGGCATTCCCCTAAACCCTAATGCCTAATCCCTAATCCCTAATCCCTAATTTAAGTCGTTAACGATCTGATGATTGACAAATTACTCGATGCTCCATTAGCAGTTGGTACATCAACACCCATGCTGCTGCTAGTGCTGGTTGCCTTGGAAGCCGTATTATCGGCTGATAACGCGGTTGCACTAGCTTCTATTTCCCAAGGATTAGCCGATGATAAATTACGCCGTCAGGCATTGAATATCGGCTTGATCCTTGCATATATCCTGCGGATGACATTGATTTTAGCGGCTACTTGGGTAGTGCGCTACTGGCAATTTCAGGTTTTAGGTGCTGCTTATTTACTCTGGTTAGTATTTCAGTACTTTAGTTCCAAGACAGATGAAGATGGCGAACATCATGGGCCAAAGTTCACTAGTGTTTGGCAAGCAGTTCCAACAATTGCGATTACCGATTTAGCTTTTTCTTTAGATAGTGTTGCGACCGCAATTGCCGTATCTACTGATACTTGGTTAGTCATTAGTGGTGCCACAATTGGGATTATTATTCTACGATTTATGGCAGGATTATTTATTCGCTGGTTGGATGAGTATACACATCTCGAAGATGCTGGTTATATTACCGTTGGATTAGTTGGACTCAAGCTTCTAGTCAGAGCATCATTCCCCGAGCTAGAGATTCCTGAAATGTTAACAGTCGCGATTATTGGACTTATTTTTGCTTGGGGATTTTCGCAGCGGGAAGACTCGACAGAAGAGTTGCCTGATGTTGGTGAATAGCATAATTCATTTGGGTAATTTGTTCGGCATGAAATGACGGCGGCATCAGACTATGAATGCGATGATCTAAGCCGTCATTCATCACATCTGCGGGTAATTCAGAATGATCTAGTCCTAATGTATGAGCGACTTCATGAGCGATCGTATTTGCCATCAAATTTGATAATTGACCAGACGATAAATGAGCGCGTTCGGAAGTATTAAGAATTTGGTCTAAGCGAACGATCGCTCGATCTGTTACCCCACCTTGACGAAAGCTGGCAATACCTAAATAATCGACAGGTTCTCGATCGACGATCAAGCCAATATGTGTAAATCTTTCGCCCCACTGTTGGGGATCTGGTGGTTCAGAAGTTAGGAAAACATTAATACTTCTAAACGCACTAAAAACTTTGGCAAAGACATCTTCTAGTATTTCTAATAACATCGATTCAGTTTGAGGATCGACATCTACCCAGCAAGCATTTACCCAAATGCAATGAGGATACTTAGGTTGTCGGTTGTTTAAATTTGCCCCGCATTGAGGGCAAATTCGCCAATTAGGTTGAATTGGTAGCCGACAACTCGAACACCGTGCTTTAAGCGGACGTTTGAGGTCGATCCGTTCCCAAATTGGTAATCGATCTCGGTTGCTATTTTTTTTGAAATTTAATCGATCGTACATCAGTTAAGCTAGTGTACAGCTAAATTGAATAGTGAAGTAAGGGGAAGGGGAAAAGGGTAAAGGGTACCCTCAGATCCACACTTATTACTAATATTTTCGTTTCGTACTCCCGAATCCCGAAGCCCGAAATAGTCTCTTTAATTTACGCCCAAGATTACTAGCAACTTGAGTAATTAGAATTCCAAATCTTCCACAAATTTAGGAATAGCGGCGGTGAGGACTTCATTTCCGGTGGCGGTGACGAGGACATCATCTTCGATGCGGACACCGATACCTTTCCAACAATCGTCAATTATGGGTTGTCCTTCGGCGGGTTCGATATCGGGGGAGATATAGATGCCTGGTTCGACGGTGATGATATTACCTGGTTGGAATTGGTACCAGGTTTCGGCACCGTGCATGTAGATGCCTGCGTCGTGAACATCTAAACCCAGCCAATGTCCAGTACCGTGCATGTAAAAGTTTTTATATTTTTCTTCTTCAATCAGGGTATTGACATCACCCGACAGGAGTTCGAGATTGACTAAGCCTTCGGTGATGATCTGGACAGATGTATGGTGGAAATCCTTCCAGGTGGTACCTGGTTTGACTTGCTCGATACTCGCCATTTGCGCGTCAAGGACTAGTTCGTAGATAATTTTTTGTTCGGTGGTAAATTTGCCGTTGACGGGGAAGGTACGAGTAACATCGGAGTTGTAATAGCCGACTGAGCAACCTGCATCGATGAGGAGTAAATCGCCATCTTTCAGTTCGCTGTTGTTTTCTATGTAGTGTAGAATACAAGCGTTCGCGCCAGTTGCAACGATCGAGGGATATGCTACTCCCATTGTTCCATTTTTGCGGAAGATATATTCGATTTCGGCTTCAATTTCGTATTCGTTGACACCTGGTTTGGCAAGCTCGCGGGCGCTTGCGTGGGCGAGTGCAGCAACATGGGCAGATTGGCGCATTAAGTCCAGTTCGGCGGGACTTTTAATCATCCGCAGGGGATGGAGCGTGAGGAATGGATCTTCGATCGAGATCGGCCCCGTACCGCGTTTACCATAGGAACGGAGCAGTCGTTGCCAATGGGTAATGACTTTGTTGTTGAGCTTTTCATCGCGCCCCATGTGGTAGTAAATTTTGTCCCCTTTCTCTAGATATTGGGGCAGCTTTTCATCGAGTTCGCTAATGAGGTAGGCTTCGTCTGCACCATATTTTTCTTTAGCAGCATCGACACCGACACGATATCCCGTCCAAATTTCCTTTTCCCGTTCCTTGGGTTGAACGAACAGGATAAATTTGTGTTCGTCGTGATGGGGGGCAATGACAGCAACAGCATTAGGTTCGTTGAATCCAGTCAGGTAATAAAAGTCACTGTCTTGACGATAGACATATTCAACATCATTGTGCATCACAGCCATGGTTGCACTCCCGACAATTGCCGTGCCATTGCCAATTTTGGACATGAACTGTTCCCGACGTTGGCGGTATTCTGCTTGCATTAACTTCTGACCTATGCTGACTATATTGCTATTTTAGCAATCGTAATTAAAATAGACTACTCACATCTTGCACCAGACGTAAAATCTCCAGTGAAATAGCTACCGTGTATACACAAGTCTGGATAAAAGCGAAAACCCTAGAAATCCCCCTTAAAAAGGGGGACTTTGACCGAATCTTAGCCCCCTTTTTAAGGGGATTGGGGGATTTAGATCTCCAAAAGAAGTCTAATAGACTTGTGTATACGCGGTAGGTGAAATAGCGGATGTGCTCCGGTCGGTATTAATGGTAGTAGAGACAATTCATGAATTGCCCCCACAATGAAATCACAACTAAAAATTCGCTGAAACTCCTGCTCGAAAAGTTCTACCTGGGCTGTAAATCCGATTTACTTTTTCGTATTGAACATCAGCAAGATTCTCGACATAGAAATTTAGTCCGATATTCTCACTAATCGGTACCCGTGCGCTCAGATCTAAATTAAGAAAGGATGGGACAAAGTTGGTACTGGTTTGTCCAGGATTATTAAAGAACACACGACGGGTTCCACTATTATAATTTGTGAGCAGATTGACTTCCCAACCTTGATTTGCATAACCAATGCCCAGTTGAGCGACAGAAAAAGGCACCAGAGCTAATTGTAAACCACTTTCTACACCCGTCTGAATTTTGGCATCAGTGTAGGTATAATTCAAAAAAGTAGACCATTGGGGCGTTAGTTGTTGCTTGACTCCAACTTCCAATCCATTGGTAGCCACTCGTCCGATATTTGCCCATTGAGTCGTCGTCGGGTTAATTGCTTGGGTAGCGAGGCGATTGTTGAGATTACTCCCGAAGTAGGTAATCGTACCTGTAGATGTATTGCTCAATGCGAGATCGAATCCAGCCGTCCAATTTGCACCTGTTTCTGGTTTGAGATCGGGGTTGGGAAACCAACCATGCACGGTATCGTATAGATATAATTGGTCTAGCCCAGGATTTCGCTGTGCGCCAGTTACCGATGCGCGGAGAGCGAAAGCTGGATCGATTTCCCACCGAGAGCCGAGACTAGGATTGAGATAATTACCGAATTGACTATTAAAATTTTGACGGACACCTAAATCTACGGCAACTTTGTCGCTAATTTTCCAGGTATCGACAGCAAATAGGGCGGTATTAAAGACGCTACGATTTTCAACATCATTAAATACAATCCGAGCGGGAACGGTACTAATTGATGAGCCATTTAGTTGACGACTTTGCAGTTCGCCACCCCAGCGGAGAGTATTTGTCGGTGTGTTTTTCCAGGTATGATCTATTTTTCCAGTTACAGCTTTGGTATCGAGTATGCCCGTGCGATTATTGGTACCGCTCGGCCCAAATGTATTAAAATAATCTTGGTTATAACTAATGGTAGTATTGAGAATCGAACTTTGGTCTTCGGTTAATTGAGACCGCCAATTCAGTCCTAAGTTTAGCGCATCATGGTTTAATCTGTCACGTTGAAGGGGAAACCCAAAGTAGACTAAACCCCGCCGACTGGCGATTTTAGTAACGTCAAAATCGAGTTGGTTGCGATCGCTAATTGCTACCGAAATATTGCCAGTATAACTAATAGTATCAGTATCAGCATTGGAAAGTTTACCCGTCACCGGATCGCGGTTAGCCGCACCAACGGGGACACTATAATTATTGTCGATTAGATATTTTTCGATCCCAATTCGATAGTTTACTTTACGATCTCCACCAGTATAACTGGCCCGATAATTCTGCCGACCATAGGAGCCTAATTCTGCTGATATATTAGTCTGGGGTGTGCCATGATAAGATTTGGTAATAATATTGACCACACCACCAAAAGTTTCGGAACCATAGATAATATTACTCGCTCCACTGGACAATTCGATCCGATCGATCGAATCCACCGGAATACTATTTAGATCCGTTGCGCCGTGATAAGTATTGACATTTGTCCCGATCGATCGACCATTTAGTAAGATAATAAATTGGTTCGTCGATGCCCCACGATAATAAGTTCCGGTGTGAATATCTGCACCGTAACCAACATCATTAATCGCAAATCCAGGTAAATTCTTTAATGCATCAGCGACACTTTTTGCCCCTTGTTTCTGAATTTGAGTGCTATCGATCGTGTGAATTGGCGATGATTTTGGTAAATTAATTCTTCTCTCGCCAGTAACATCAACACTGAGTTCTGGTTCTGCTGCGGTAGAGGGAGTTGGAGGAACTGGATCGGGTGAATTTGGGACTGCTGGGCTTATTAGCGGTGGTGGGGGCGTTTGAGTGAGATCTAGTGATTCTACTTGAGTTGGAGTTGCTGTCGATCTAACTTTTGGCTTGAGTCGTTTCTTTTTCCTAGCGGTAATGAGATAATTCGGACTATCGATCGTTGGACTCGCAATCTTAGATATACTTGCATTCGCGCCGTGGTTTTCTAATAGTATTAAGTTTGGAGATGCGATTGTTAGAAAGATGCTAAATAGTCCACCTGTAGTAGTCACAATCCAGTTAAGTTGTCGGTTCAATATAGTCATACCCTTTTGAAAGATTTAGGACTTACGCCAAAACCTATCACAGGATCTTCTGTCTTGCTTCGCAACCATCAAGTAGCCAAAAAGTGTCAAATTCTGAAACAGGCGAGTGGGAAATTCCTCAGTGTTATTGTGGTTGAGTATGTGGGGTTTGTCAAAAGACAGGCTGTCAAACATCTCTTTATATTCAGTTAGATCTGAGTCCGCGAAGGCGGACTTTGCATTCCGAGCGGTTAAAACTGCTAGTGGTGCAAAATCTGCCTTCGCGGACTGGGATATTTATAATAAGTTAAGTTGAGGATGCTGGATAGTTAAAAGAAGCTGTTGCAGGCGTTTTTGATAGCTATCTGTCGGCATTTTTCCAGTTTTCACAGCTTCTGTGAGTAATTTAATCTGAGTAGCGTTTTCTCGTTTTTGAGATTCGATCGTCAGTTCATGGAGATCGTAAATGGCTTCGGCAGATTTGCGATTTTGTTTGAATAATTGGCGCAGTGAGATCGAGTCTAATCTTACTTCTGGTTGAGAATAAGCTGCTTCAAAATAAACAACTGTCGTTTGTCCCATCGCCCAAGTCGCTGTAAATGCGTCAGCAGCTCCCAAACTAGCACCAACTTTGGGTACTAATTTCGTTAGATCCAACGCCATCAACCACGCACTAACTAATCCCAAACTGCCTACCATTTCCTCAAAAAATGGTTTAACTGCAAAGTCCACTGCCCCGTAAATATCGGCAATTTCGGCAATCAGAATCATCTGTAGCCCCAATGCTGCCGACTGGGTATAGGAACCCGATAACGGCGATGGATCTGCCCCCAGCACGGCTGTAGCCATCGCATAGCGAAGAATTTTTTCTTCGATAATTGTAGATCGTTGGGTGGGATCGGAAATCGATTCACCCTTGGCAATATTTTGGAAATTTGCAACTCGATTTACCAATTCTTGCAACTGTTCTACTTTTTCAGATGTCAAGTTAAATGTTGCGGCAATTAGATCGATCGCCTGTTGTTCGGTGGGATGATATTTACCGTCAGTATTTGCGAGTAAATAAGCAGCATAATAAGTCAATTCTTGTTGAACTGGATCGGTTATTTGTCCTAGCTCTTGAGCTAAATTAACGGGTTCCGTCAACAGTGTTTCCCAAACTATTCCCGCTGGGAATTTTGCCTGTTGAACATTCGATTCTAGCCACAATCTTTCTTGCAGATCGATATTCCCATCGGCTTGAGCAACTCCAATTAATACCTTCAATCGTGCTAATGATTCAGGTAGCATAATTGTGGGCTGGGCAGCTTCCATTTGCAGCATTTTATATGCTAACTGGCGCGTCGTCGGTTCTGGTACGATTAGTACGGGACACGATGCACGATGCAATACGAACTGGCTCAAACTCCCTGTCATCATTTCTAGCATCTGTCCCCGTCTACGTCGCCCCATCACCACTAAATCGACTTTAGCCGCGTATTTGAGAATGGTATCGCCGAGTGCTTGATTGACTACGACATATTCCAATTTACAGGTGGTGGCTAATGGTTGGAAAATATGACGAAGTTCATGTTCGCTGGTGGGTACAGCTTGCCGATTTTTAGTTGGAGCTTCTTCGGTGTAGTCTAGTTCTGGTTCGTAGACGTGGAGAATGGTTACTTCGGGGATATCTGTGGTGTGGGGTTTAAGGTAGTTTTGCAGGAATTCACAGATCTGGACTGCGGTAGGGGAAATGTCGGCTGCAACTAGGATTTTCATTTATTTGTGGTTGTTAGGTTTGATTCAGATCCCCGACTTCTCCAAGAAGTCGGGGATCTGTTCTTAATCTTCGATATTTAATTGGCGTTCGGCGATTTCTTGGGCATCCTTAAACTGACCGTTTTTAGCAGCCCAAACTAATGATAGTAATGCTAAAATCCCGATCGGCAATAACACCCAAACTAGCGACCACATAATCACGACACCATCACCAATTCCAAACCAGCTACCCATCTGAGCATGTTTGGCTGGATCTGCTGTCATGCCTAAATATAGACCAACAATCCCATTCATAACGAAGCCTCTGCTACTTTGATACTATCCTTCCATGCTCCCAAAGATTGGATGTAATCGGTTAAATCCGACAATTCTTGGGTAGATAAATAGTCGAAGGCGGGCATGATCGAATTGGGATTGTACTGACGGGGATTGATGAAATGTCCGATCAGATAATCTCGTGCGGGTGCGCCAATTTCTCGCCGCCATACTCGCCCCTCGTTAGATAGATCTGGCCCCTGGCGGGAGGTTCCGAGCATATGGGGCAAGTCATAGAAGTAGTCGCCAGCTTTGGATACGCCAAATGCGGCGACAAGATTTTCATCGGCTTTGACGTTGCGGACTTGTTGGGAGTGACAGTAAACGCAGCCTTCACGGGCATAAATTTTGCGCCCGTGTGCTTCGGTGGGTGAGTAAGCAACTAAGCCCACGCTGGGAGCGCGAACGATATCTGAAGCCACTCCAGGCGCAATTACCAGTCCAGTGAAGGCAGATCCAAAGAGGAAGGATAAGATGACGACGATCGGAAAAACGCTAATATATCTCATGATTTGACACCTGACTTTTGAAGAGAATCGGGGGTAATTGCGGGGAGATCGATCGGGTAATTCACTGTTTTATACACATTTCCAACGAATAGAAACTGTCCCACCAATACGATTAAGCCGCTAATCGCACGGGCGACATGATAGGGATACTTGTCGAGCATGGTACTCTGGGGCGAACCGCCTGCTTCCCATGCTGAACCCTCAATCCAGCCACTAATTCCCATCGAAACTACATAGCCGAAAATCCCGATCATTGTTAACCAGAAATGCCATTCAGCGAGATTGCGGGAGTATTTGAGCTTGAGCGAGCGTTCTAGATAAAAGTAAGTAAAAGCAATCACACCAGGTACACCAAAGCCCAAAAAGCCGAGATGAACGTGGGCGATCGTCATGTTGGTAAAATGGAGTTTAGCATTGAGCGACATCACGGCCAAAACCGTGCCCCACAGGGATGCACCGACATAGCAGGCGTAAGCCAGTAGACTAAATCGATAGCCAATATCCCGCTTCATAATCGCCCAAGTACCCCAAGCGGTACCACCGAAATTGATCATCGTCGCACATGTCGGAATAAACATCGCGATCGAAGCCGTCACTGAAGCCGTCATTACCCACATCGGAACTGGCCCCCAGATGACGTGATGTCCGCCATTCCAGGGATAAAAAGCCGCTAATGTCCAAAATCCAACAAATGAGATCGTGTGGCTGTACAGCGGCTTACCGACCTGCTTGGGGACGATGTAGTATAAGGTGGCTAAACCCAGAGTAGTCAGCCAGATTCCAAATAGATTGTGACTGTAAAACCAATTGATAATCGCGTCTTCAATGCCACTAAATTTAGATGCATTGCCCAAAGTGTAATAAATCGGGAACGGAATAATTGCTAGCAGAATATACCACAACGACACATACACCCGCCGTTCCTGTCGTAATGTAATTGTAGAGAATAAGTTACCCGCGATCGCAATTACCAGAATGCCGATCGTCATATCAAATGGAAACGGAATCTCGGTATACTCCTTCCCCTTGCTGAAGCCCATCATAATTCCCAGACAGCCCGCCAGCAAATTGAAGTTCCAAAACCAGGCTGTGAGCGAACCCAACCGCTCGGAAAATAGCGGTGTTTGCGTCAAACGCGGCACCATATAAAATGTCGCGCCCAAATAGCCCATGCTCATAAAGCCGAACAGACCGATGTTAATATGCACCGGACGCAGCCGACCATAAGCCAGTGCTGGCACACCCTGCAAAAATTCTGGATAGAACAGTTTCACCGCTTCCACAACACCGATGAGCATCGTCACTGACATCCAAAAGATCCCAGAGTAGAGCCAGATCTGAGCAGCACTATCCGGTCGATCGATTGGAAGCAGTTCGGGACTGGGGTTTACAGGCTTGGAAATAACGACTAGATTATTGCGATCTTGGATCGATGTCATAAAAAATGTAGGTAGATAGAACTTGTGGCGATCTAATAAGAATCTATAAGTTTTTTTACAACTATCTCCAATCTAACAACTGAATCGAGCGATTAGCCAACGACAACGTGTCGAACTTGCGATTTCTAAAGAGTTTCTTCGGGATCGAAAGAAGTTAATCTTAAAGGGAAGATCGCCCAAAATATCATGGTTCCTTTGCCTAGCCACCGCCCCAAAAACCTTTCACTGGGGCCATTAGAGACGGAAATTCTCAAGATTGTGTGGGAACTAGAATCAGCCACCGTTAAAGATATTCACGATCGCATCCTTAGCGATCCCGATCGAGAATTAGCCTATACTTCTGTCACGACCGTTCTTAATCGCCTGACTCAGAAAGGTTGGCTCAGATGCGATAAGCAAGAACGCAGTTTTATTTGGTACCCGCTCGTATCAGCCCCCGAAGCTCAGGCGATTCAAGCTTACGAACAGTTACAGCAATTTTTAGCCGTCGGAAATCCAGACATAGTAGCAGCCTTTGCCGATAGTCTGGATCGATCGAGCATAGAGCAAATAGAATCGATCGCTCAACGACTCAAAGCCATCCGCACTGCCAAGGAGGGCAAGTAATGCACCTAATTGTACTATTGACGATCTTCGCATTAGCTTGGGGACTGCGGTACAGTTGGACGGAAGCTAACCAAAATACCTGGAGCCAGCGGTGGGATCGGACACTCGCAATATTTCTATTACCACCACTGCTATTATTTACTAGTGCGATCGCCATCATCTGGATGGGGCCACACGGACGGATGGTTTGGGTGGGAAATGACTGGGTAAGCTACGATCTGGCGATCGGATTTTTGGGATTTGCTGGATTTTACCTACTCAAATTAGCTCGATCTGGCCGGAACATGCTCCAACAAGTTCGCACTTATCCCACCACCGAACTGAGCGGTAAAACAGTCCGCATCCTCGATCTACCGACTTTCTACACCGCCCAAATTGGCTTCTGGAAGCCAGAATTAGTTATCACCACTTGCTCGATCGATACCTTAGCCACAGAGCATCTAGAGGCTGTTTTAGCCCACGAACAGGCGCATTATCACTACCGCGATACCTGGTGTTTTTTCTGGTTGGGCTGGATTCGGCAGATTACCACTTGGTTGCCTCAAACCGAAGCGATGTGGCAAGAACTCTTACTATTAAGAGAGCTTCGCGCCGATCGATGGGCATCAGTGCAAACCGATCCATTATTAGTAGCCGAAGCCTTGCTCCTCGTCGTCCACAACACATCAGTTTTTACCGAAAACTTGTGTACCGCTTTTAGTCAGGTTGCCCCAGTAGATCGGCTAAACCAACGCATTGAAGCACTTTTGGAGATATCTGACGATCTCGATCGACAACTACAGGCGATTGCCGAAGGCAGACCAAGGGTCAACGAGAGAATTGACACGCTCCCAGGATATAATTTGCGGTCGTGGGCATGGTCGATCGTCGCATTGTTACCATTACTGGCAGTACCGTTTCATACATGAATGGTAACAGACAGACATTCCTGATAAAATAGAGGTTGGAACCATCCTCAATCCCAAAAGACGAGGCTTCCAGTTCTATGGAGCTACCTTGAGTGAATAACAACAGCCCTAACCTATTTCAAGTTAATTTACCTCGATTTCAATCCTGGCTGACAATTGTGGCAATCTGCCTTTTACTGGGTAGTCTAGGATTAGGATGGTTAGTAAAATCAGCCCTAGTTATTATTGGATTGGCGATTATTACCCCCATTGTCGGATTTTTGGGCTTCTTCTGGTGGTTGCGCCGCAGTATCGTCGAAGCTGAATGTCCAGTTTGTAGCAATCCCCTGCAAGGTATCAATGGTAGCGAAATTCAGTGTACCAACTGTGGTGAAATACTTAAAGTCGATCGAGGTCAATTAGTCCGCGATACTCCACCAGACACGATCGATGTCATCGCCGTTGAAGTAATCAAGGATTAGGCATTAGGCTTTAGGCTTTAGGTTTTAAGGGATAGTGAATGGGGCGTTTGCCCCACACTCCCTACTACAGTGTTACAGCTACATTCCCCGCACCACACACACCCCTCCTCCCTCCTATGACATCCCCACAACCACAAGATTGGCAGAGCCGCATTCGAGATTTGAAGAGTAATCTCGAACGAGCCGCCGCATCATCTCAGCCCCTAAACCAAATTGATGTCGATCTCCCCAGCTTGGGGCTAAAGGGAATCCAAGGAGGGTATCAACAGTTTCTCACCTGGTTTAATGGTATTCCAGCTAGTGGTAAACTACTGGCGATCGCTGGTGGCGGATTATTGAGTCTGACATTGATCAAAACCGTTTTTCAACTAATAACTTCTCTGATTACCCTCTCCATCTTTGGCATTATCCTGTATCTGGTTTATCGATTTTGGATCTTACCAAAAAGTGAGTAATTAAATCAGCCGATCTCTATTCACATACAGATCGGATTGTATATGCCGTTTACCTTAGCCCATCCCATTGCCACAGCACCAATTTGGTTTGGCTCGAATCGAAAACTAGATTTGCCTAGCCTCTTTGTCGGGTCGATGATGCCTGATATTGACTATTTCCTGACATTGCACCCGATTAAAACGGTCGGACATACTTGGTCGGGTATATTGATTCAAGGGCTGCCTTATTCGATCGTCAGCTTACTAGTCATTCGGTACGTTTTGGCGTGCCCATTTTTGGCTTTTCTGCCCGAAAAATTATCCCGTAAGTTCCCACCGCCAAAAAGTTACTTTCCTTTGCGAATTTCGCATCTTCTCAATATTACTATCTCAATTGCGATCGGGGCAGCCAGCCATCTGATTTTCGATTCTCTTACTTATTCAAATGGCTGGTTAGTCGTTAACTTAACTGCGATTCGGCCTAAGATGGGGTCTGTCGCAATTTATCAGTTGCTTCAATATACAAGTGGAATTATCGGAGTTGGTGCTCTATTATTGTGGCTATTTATCTGGCTCTTTGGTGCAGCCGCTCAGAGTAGGACTCGTCCCCAAATCGAGACATTAACTCCTAATTGGCGAAGTGTCGTAACTGTGGGTATTGGCTGCTGTGCTTTGGGGCTAGCACATGTGGCGATAGAGATAAATCATGTGGTGGGTGAAACCCCTGCCGATGTATTTGTCAGATCGCTAATTGGCTGTATTTCTGGAACGTTGCTAGGATTATTGCTGTACTCAGTCGTCTTTTGGATTCTAGACAGCTTCAATCGTGGTTCTCGCAGCCTCTAACTACTGGGTAGAGAATAGAGCCAATTTCTACCCAGTAGTTAACCAGCAATTCTCATTTTAAAACTTTTGCACTATTTTAGTAGGGGTAACTCATGAATTACCCCTACTTCGTTGGCGGAGCCTCTCCCCTGGAGAATCGCCGTCCGGTTATTGACGACAAAATGCGGATTTCAACAGTTTTATTTTTAAAAACTAGATCGGAGCCGTTCCCGCGAACCTCTCCCTATGGAGAATCGAGGGTTTTCACCTTTGAGAATTGCTGGTAGTGAACAAAGCTAGATACACGCTAAATGAGCGGGAGCTTGGTAGCCCCGTTTTTCAAAACGAGGTGGAAAAGCTTTCGCGTGCGGCTTTAGCCGCCGTCAGAATCCCAAGACTTTCAATGTCGCTCATGGTGAGTATCGTTGATATAGGCAAGAACTTTCGCCGTGCTAACTTTACCACTTGTGTCATAAAAATAGCTGCGAGTCCACAGAGATGGTAGCTTTTTAAGATCTGGAAATTCATCTCTTAAAAACTTAGAACTTCTACCTTTAAACGCTTTGACAACCTCACAAATAGGCGTTTGCTCATCATACTCAACCAACAAATGAACATGGTCTGAAGCAATCTCTTTAGCCTTGATAATCCATCCCCTATCTGTTGCAACTGATTCTAAAATTGTTGCTAGTCTTAATTTGATATCTCCCTTTAATACTGGTTTGCGGCGTTTCGGTATCCAAACTAGGTGAACTGTAGCCAATCCGACAGAATGGTTGCCATGCCTGTATCCAAAAGAATCTTTTCTCACAATATTGGTTGATAAGTTGACTTGCATCAACCAATATAGTATCATTAAACATAGCATCAATCAAAAGAGTAAGTTAAATTGTTTGAGTGTCAACAAATAGTAATTAAAACGGACAAGGATACTGAGGCAATAATCGAGTATCTCTGCCGCGAATCGAACAATCTCTATAATTGCGCTGTATACTATGCTCGTCAGATTTGGTTCAAAACCAAAAAAATCGTGACAGGATTCGATCTGACCGCTGCAATGAAAACAAACAGACATTTTAACGCTGGCTATGCCTCTTCAATGCAGCAAACTTGCATCAATGCAGGTGAAGCATTTAAATCGTTCAGACAACTGTTAGCCAAATCAAAAGCGGGTGACTTGATTCAAAATCCTAAAGCCCCAAACTATCGAAAAACAGGTGGGTTATTTACAGTCACCTATCCTAAAAGATGGTTGAAAGTCAAAAATGGTTTGATTAGATTCCCGCTAGGCAATCAAGTTAAAGCATGGTTTGGAATACGAGAATTCTTTCTACCAGTACCAGCTAATTTAGATTGGAGTATAGTCAAAGAAGTTCGATTACTGCCTAGAAATGGATGTTTTTATGCTGAATTTGTCTACTCAACTGAAATAGTTCAAACTCAGTTAGATCCTTCAAATGCACTAGGATTAGACCCAGGTCTAAATAATTGGCTCACTTGTGTGAGTAATATTGGAACTAGTTTTATTGTTGATGGCAAGCATTTGAAATCTTTGAATCAATGGTATAACAAACAAATTTCGACAATGAAAGATGCTAAACCTCAAGGCTTCTGGTCTAGAACATTAGCCGATATTACGGAAAAACGTAATCGCCAGATGCGTGACGCTGTAAATAAAGCTGCGAGAATTGTGATTAGCCACTGTCTCGAAAATAATATAGGCACCATTGTCTTTGAGTGGAACGTGGGTCAAAAAGATTCTATCAATTTAGGCTCTAAAACTAATCAAAAGTTTGTCTCTGTTCCAACTGCTAAATTAAAGACTCGCATCTCTCAATTGTGCGAACAGTATGGTATTCGGTTTGAAGAAACTGAGGAAAGCTATACTTCCAAATCCAGCTATCTCGATAACGATGAACTTCCCAAATATGGTGAAAAACCCAACGAGTGGAAACCATCAGGTAAACGAGTTAAGCGCGGATTATATCGCACGGCTAAGTTTAGTTATGTGAACGCTGATTGTAATGGCGCAGCCAAGTGCGATTCGTTCTCTTTAAACTGAGCAATCGGGGGACGAGAGGCTTCTGTAGGGTAATCCATTAGGATTGAGTTCGCACTTTAATCCCTTACAGATGACAACTATATAACCTTATTGGTGCGTGGGATTATCCTAGAAACCACAAGTCCAATCCTCCAGACGCTGGAGTGAAAACATATCCCCTATGGTAGCGACTAGCCATCAATCCATAAAGCGGGGGTAAAATGCGGAAAGATACTGGTAGCCTAAAACTGGTATCCCGTCAGTAAGTGACTATGGATAACTTCTGCTAAGACACTGCTTGAATCACCGTTACGCCGAACCAGCGAAATAAGGCTTTATGCGCTGGAAGACCCAAAAGGGCATTAGTACAGGGTGATATGAGAATTTCGCTCGACATATCAAGCGTTACCCGAAAACTCGGTGAAGAGGTGTCATCCTACAGGTCACAAAACAAAGGTTATATGGAACGAAGTAACCCATCGGATTACTCTCCCAGAGGTCGAATACTGGGAGTAGTCAGCTAAGACGAAAACTCTATGAAAGTAGGTATCTGGTGGGAGAGATTGTGTAAGAAGCGAACGCCTCTCTGTAATGGAAAGGATATGCTGACGTACACACGGTATCACGGAAGGAAAAGCTACAGGTAGTAATTAATATGCTATGAACACGGCAACAAAACCGATGTATGGATGGAACGAGATTGACTGGCGCAAGTTAGACCGTCAAGTTTTTAAGTTACAAAAGCGGATTTTCCAAGCGTCTACTCGTGGCGATGTCAAGTTAGTTCGCAGACTTCAGAAACTTCTGATAAGTTCTTGGTCTACAAGAGCATTAGCAGTCCGCCGAGTCACTCAAGACAATCAAGGTAAAAAGACAGCGGGTGTGGATGGTGTTAAATCACTAACTCCAAAGCAACGTCTAGACCTGATTGACAAGATTGAAATAGGCACAAAGGTCAAACCTACTCGCCGAGTTTGGATTCCCAAACCAGGTACAGAAGAAAAAAGACCTTTGGGTATACCAACAATGTACGACCGCGCTCTGCAAGCTCTAGTGAAAATGGTTCTCGAACCTGAATGGGAATCGAAATTTGAACCTAATAGCTACGGTTTTCGACCAGGACGCTCATGTCACGATGCAATCGCGGCAATATTTACCTCCATCAACCAGAAATCAAAATATGTTCTGGATGCAGATATAAGTAAATGCTTTGACCGCATTAATCACGAAAAACTTCTATCAAAATTAAATACCTTCCCGACCCTACGAAGACAAATTCGTGCTTGGCTTAAAGCAGGTGTCATGGATGGAAAGAAGCTGTTCCCTACAGATGAAGGTACACCTCAAGGTGGTGTAATTAGCCCTCTATTGGCTAATATCGCCCTTCATGGACTAGAGGAGATGATTAAGGGATTAGCCCCTAAATTTGATATGAAAGATAATCGTAATCGCCAAATAGGATTGCGAGATAAAATCAAATCAATTCAATGTATCAGATATGCAGATGATTTTGTTATTCTACATGAGAATATCGATATCGTTAATCTGTGTAAGTTAAAAATAGAAGAGTGGTTAAGTGACATTGGGTTGGAATTAAAACCAAGTAAAACCAGATTAGCCCATACCTTAAACGTTTTTGAAGAAGAGAAAGCAGGATTCAATTTTCTTGGCTTTCACGTTCAACAGTTTCCCGTGGGAAAATATACGTCAGGTACTGGAACTAGAGGGGAATTATTAGGCTTTAAAACCATTATCACACCCAGTATAGAGGGTCAAAAGAGACACTACAGAAAGATAGTAGAGGTAATAAAAAAGCTGCAAGGCGTAAGCCAAGCAACCTTAATTTCTAAACTAAACCCAATTATAAGGGGATGGTGCAATTATTACGCTCATGTAGTCAGCAATAATATTTTTGCAAGACTATGGCATCTGTTAGTATTCAGACTCTTGAAATGGGGGATACACCGACATCGGAATAAAGGTAGAAAGTGGATACGCCTTAAATACTTTAGAACCATTGGAAATGATATCTGGACGTTCGCGACCACGGGGGAAAATCCGATGATATTAATTCAACATAGCGATATAGAAATTAAACGCTATGTGAAAGTTAAAGGTAATGCTTCTCCTTACAACGGTGATTGGAAGTATTGGAGTGAAAGATGGGGTAATAATCCTGACAAATCTAAGAGAGTTAAAGTATCACTCAAGAAACAAAAAGGGAAATGTGCCTACTGCGATAACTACTTCAAAGATGGAGATATTTTAGAGACAGACCATATTATCCCGAAATCAAAAGGTGGAACGGATAAATACGAAAATCTGCAACTACTCCATCGGCACTGTCATGATAAAAAGACTGCTAATGATGGCAGTCTTGGCAACAAATCTGACTGGAATAGTGTCAAGCCGAAGCCACCAGTTAAGCCAGAATCTTGGTTCTGGCAAGACGACATGTTGGTAACGACGTGTTAATGACAATAACCGTTTTACTGAGGAGCGGAATGATGGGAAACTATCACGTTCCGTTTTGGAGAGCAGTGGAGGAGGTGACTCCTTCACTGACTTTAATCATTCTGCGAAAAGTAAAGGGAAAGCTTGGATTAGATCTAAGCCGACTTACTAGAGGCATTTTGACTATGCCCATCAGGGTCAGACTTTGGTCTAACTCTGTGCAAGAATCTCCCCACTTTTTAGATGGCGCAAGCGTAGCGAGAGCCGTCTAGTGGGGAGATTGTCAATTACGCCATGACCATCCCACCATCGACGTTAAAGGTTTGACCAGTGATATATGCAGCCGCAGGATCTGCTGCTAAAAATCTGACCATTCCAGCGACTTCTTCGGGTTGTCCGTATCTACCCAGGGGAATAAATTGTAAAATTCCTTCCGCTTTGAGATCGTTGGTCATATCTGTAGTGATAAAACCTGGTGCTACCGCATTGACAGTAATCCCTCGACTCGATAATTCCTTCGCTACCGTCTTGGTAAAGCCGATTACACCCGCTTTAGACGCGCTGTAGTTAGCTTGACCTGGATTGCCCATTTGTCCGGCGACAGAGGCGATATTAACTATCCTGCCAGACTTCTGTTTGAGCATGATTTTACTGACTGCGCGAGTACATGAAAATACCCCAGTCAGATTAGTATCGATGACGGCTTGCCAATCCTCTAATTTCATCCGCAATAGCAAGGTATCGCGAGTAATCCCAGCATTGTTGACGAGGACATCAATTCGTCCCCATTTATCCATGACAGTCTTGACTAATTCGTCAACTTGTTCTGGTTTAGAGACATCTGCGCCAACCGCTATTGCCTCTCCACCACCACTGACAATCTGCGCCACCAATTCATCCGCAGCACCACTAGAGCTAGCATAATTTACGGCGACCTTAGCTCCGACTTGGGCTAATTGTAACGCGATCGCCCGACCAATTCCTCTCGATGCACCTGTGACGATCGCCACTTGTCCTGTTAATAAATCCGACACTCTAAAATCTCCCTTCTAAAACAACAATCGATTGACCTAAGTAGGCTGGCACAAATATTTATCATAATATCTGAAACCTAACTGGTGAGCATTGCCCACCCTACGCGCTAACAACTAGTTATTACTTATTACTTATTACTTACTACTAACAACCAACCGACGACGCAAAGACTCACTCCGGCGTTGAGCTGTTTCATTTTTTGGTTCTAGTGCCAAGGCTTGCTCATAAATCTCTAAAGCTTGACTCGTCAGTTTTTTCTGTTCGTAAGCATGACCGAGATTATTCATCGCCATCACATATTCTGGTTCGAGTTTAATCGCTTCTTTATATTGACGAATTGCCATGTCGTATTGTTCTTGTCCGAAATAGGCATAGCCCAAAGCATTATAGACAGGAGACATTTCTGGTTTTTGTCCATCTTCTTTAATTGCTTTCTTGAGCATGACGATCGCTTGGGCAAACATTTTTTTCTCTAGATAAATGCTGCCTAATTCATAATATTCGGGAATAGTGCCGCGCTCATTTTTGAGCTTTTTCTCTAGTTTCTTGAGAGCATTCTCAATTTTCTGCGTCTTGATAATTTGTTTCAGGATAAAGAAAGCCGCAACACCTAATAGCAGTAAGAATGCAGATAGGTAAATGATGAGTAAATTTTTATCTGAAAAATCCATTGTTAAGCAGTAGTTAATGAATAGTGGTTGGGGTCGATTTGCCCAATACCCAATTATCTATGATAACTTGACTCAAACCTCACGATCCGCCTACTTGATAACTATTAACCGTTCGATCTACTTTACCCTTTACCCCTTTCCCTATTCTGTCACCACTAATTAATTTGGTACCAGGGTTTATTTTAACCCCCAGTACTGAATGCGTTGCTGGAGCCAGCCTTCAGTTTGCCATCGATCGATCGATCGATCGACTAATTGACGCAATGGATCGTATTGTAGCCCTTTGGGAATCACAATTCCCAAGGCTTCTGTCGATAACTTGTTGGGGAACAGATGATACTTAGGATCGGTTTTGCTCCAGCCAATTAACAGACTCCGATCTGCAGCGATAGCGACAACTTTGTCTGTAGCTAGTAGTTCTTTCGCTTCTTGATAGCTATTTACCCCGACTAATTTTGCCTGAGGGAGGATGTATTTCAGTGTGGCGATCGTGGTAGAATTATTTAGCACTGCAACTTTTTTACCAATTAAGTCGCTGTTCTTGGCGATTTTAGCCTGGTTGGTAATTATCCCCGTTCCGTCTAAATAATAATAACGGCTAAAATCAACTACTCTCGATCGAGTCGGTGTAATTGTCACTCTGGCGATCGTTAGATCGACATTCCCCTCAATGGCTACTTTCAGGCGATCTTGATTTACGACAGGAATCAATCGAACAAACTCAGGATTATCAACTATTTCTGTAGCTAATTTACGGGCGATATCTATTTCTAAACCCTGTAAATTACCAGTTGAATCCCTAAATCCGAATAGTGGTAAATTATCTTTCACTGCGACTATTAACTTTCGTCGCTGCTGGATTTCTTTGAGCGTTCCCGCCCGAGCCGAACATTGCCAACTACCACTACTCGCTATTAGTAGTAAGGCAAAGAATAAAGATCTGAATCGATTAGATTGGGCTTTATTCATCACTAATGAGTGGATAGTGGATAGTGCATAATGGATGGTGAAAGACCGATCTATTCACTATTCACTATTCACCATCCACTTTCATGAATGTCTATTTCGTTGCTGCGGCTGCGGCTAGTTTAACTACCGCCTCAAAGCTAGCAGAATCGAGGATCGCGATTTGAGCGAGCATCTTCCGATTGAGTTGAATATCAGCTTTCTTCATGTTGCCGATCAATTGACTGTAGCTCATGCCATGTTGACGAGAAGCTGCATTGATCCGCGCAATCCATAAGCGGCGGAAGTCGCGTTTTTTCTTCTTCCGATCCCGATAGGCATTCCGTAATGCCTTCATTACTTGTTGGTTAGCAATCCGATAGAGTTTAGAGTGAGAACCTCTAAAACCTTTTGCTAACTTGAGAATCTTGTTGCGGTGCTTCCGCGCCACGTTACCGCGCTTTACCCGAGTCATAGTTTAAATGATATAGTTGGTGATTAAATTTGCTCTACGGCGTTGTAGATAGTTAGTTATCGACTTACTATCGTCAGTCCTCAAGCTACCAGTTGTGAATACTGTGATTATCGCAAGCGACAATTACAAGTAGGGGAGCATCCCGCGCACTCTGAGCACATCTGTTTCGTCAACCGCAGTTGCCTTGGACAGGCTTCGACGACGATCTGCATTCTTGTGTTCGAGCAAGTGGCTCTTAAATGCCTTACGGCGCATGATTTTACCAGTGCCGCTGGCGCGAAAACGCTTCGCTGCTGCTTTGCGGCTTTTGAGTTTCGGCATTGGAATATATTTGTTTAGACACAATTTCATATTATACTCGATCTATCCTGTAAATAGCTAGTCTCGACAGATCCAAAGGCTTCTCCAAGAAGCTTTTGGATCTGGGCTGCTCAAATTCACAATTTCTGCGCCATTACCTGTGTAAAAGCAGCTTTAGCGGCAGCTTGCTCGGCGGCTTTTTTTGACTGTCCGACACCTATACCCAACTGTCGATCGCGGAACCAAACTTCGGCAATAAAACGTTGAAACCGATCGAGCTTGAGCGGATCTTCATGTACGCGGTATTCAGGTAACGCCTTGTAATGCGCTTGCGTCCATTCTTGGAGGGCATCCTTATAATTTTGGCGTGCGGGATCGTCGAGAATTTCGGTAGCTAATTTTTTAAAATGCGGATCTAGCCAGGGACGGATTAATTGGAGATTATTCGTCGTCATATATAGCGCAGCTAGTACCGCCTCAAAGGCATCAGCCAGCCGCGAAATCCGTCCAGAAGGGTCGCCCACCGCCGAAGCTGCGAGCGTGAGATAGCGATCGAATCCATAACCATCGGCTAATTGCGCCAAGATGCGATCGCTCACCAGTACCTTCCGAATCGCCGAAAAATCACCGACAGATTTGTCGGGATAAGTTTCCCACAAAAACTCCGAAGCAGCCAACCGAACGACTGCATCGCCAATAAATTCTAACTGCTCGTAGTTGGGCATTCCCATCGTCGGATGTGTCAAAGCCACATCCAACAATTTCCAGTCGATCCGAGTATCTCCAGGCAATCCCAACCGACTAATCAACTTCACTAACTCTTGTTGTCGGCGCGGATACATCAGTAACTCTATAACATTCAAAAAATAGAGAAAAGAGTCGGACATAAGCCGGGTTCTGTGATCTCTTGCGAGACGGCGGTTATCTATCTGGGTAGTTTGTTACCAAATACCTCAAGCGGATCGTGACGGAACAGGGAAAAGACCAACCATAGCTCCTGCCTTGCTTCCAACTGGGGTTTACCGAGCCAGTACCTCTCGATACTGCTGGTGCGCTCTTACCGCACCTTTGCACCCTTACTGCGAGGGGTGAGGGCATAGGGGATCGGCGATAGAGATATTTCTTCCCTATTCCCTATTCCCTATTCCCTATTCCCTACTTGCAGCGGTATTTTTCTGTGGCACTATCCTCACGTTCGCACGCACTGGGAATTACCCAGCAAGTTTGGTCTTTCGGAAGCCCGGACTTTCCTCGAATTCGACTGGCGAATTCGCAACCACCTCACCGACTCTCTCTCAACTATTTATTGTACAGCGTCATCAGTAGACATCTATCAGTTATTTCGCCGATCGGGATCGTCATACCTGCGGATGAATTATGACGATCGATTCTCTTTCGCCAGATGCTCCGCCAACGAGTGGGTTTATTTCAGGCATTCGATTATTACTTCGTTTGATGGTGGGTGATTGACTAAATCATGGATTAGTCGTGGAGTAGTGGATCGATAGGAATAATCAATATTAATCGACTGGATCGAGCAATGCCGATCGATCGCCGGATATTCGCCTAACCGGAGTTCGGTTTTACACCTGCGCTCGGGACACTCAGATCCGTTATTCTCATGGTGTGAGTATTAAAGATCGAAATAAATTGTGGTCAGAAAGTGGTTGCTCCCAACATTGAGCGAGGTATTAGCCAAAGCAGAACCGACGGGAATCGATCTGCTCGTGCCCGAATTTAATCCCCCCGATCCTCATCCCTCGACAGATCGCCAAGAATTGCAGCTCAAAGCCGAAAGTCAGTGGCAAAGCGCGATCGCGTCGGTAGAAGCTTTGCTCTTAAAAACTTTACCCAGTCCGATTGGGGTGACAGATCTCAGTGAAGAGACAGTCATCGAAGGATTGCTAATCACAGCACCATTACCCCTATTCAGTCATCCCTCGATCGTTTCCCAACTGCAAACAATTACCTTCACCACCCCACATTCCAACCGCCAATTACTCCCCTGTAACCATACTGGAATCGATCGCGAGCATCTTTCCCAGTCACATCATTTCCCAATCGAATTACTCCCGACAGATCCCCTCGCTGACGAACGCTTTTGTCTGGTTTTAACCACTCAATTCAGTCTATTAGTCGTTTTTGGTGAGGAAGATAGCAATCCTCGGTGTCAGTTTTCCTTCGATCCCGATGACTTGGATCTGGCGTGGAAGTCACTACGGGGGAGAATGATGTTGACAGCACCTCATCACCTCTCCTATTTAGATGAGCTAGCGGCACAATTTAGCCCGATCGAGCCTGATTATCGCTGGGTGATGGCATTCAGTCAATATTTACTCCAACACCAGCCTGTCGCCACTGTAGCCCCCGCTCCGCCAATATCCCAACCAGCCACTGTCGAGGTACCTGCCAAACTCGCTGCTGATGTCGAATTGCTCCAAGCACTCACTCACGAAATTCGGACACCCCTGACTACCATCCGCACGATGACGCGGCTCCTATTACGTCAGCCAGATTTAGCTCCACGAGTCCTGAAACGCTTGAGCGCGATCGATCGAGAGTGTACCGAACAGATTAACCGGATGGAGTTGATTTTTAGCGCGGTAGAATTGGCGACGACTCAGCCATCCCAATCGCTAGATCTAACCACTATGTCAATCGGTCAATTATTAGAGCAAAGTCTCCCCCACTGGCAACAACAAGCCGAACGCCGCAATCTCGATCTGGCTGTAGATATCCCTCAGCAACTCCCCGCCGTTGTCAGCAATCCGATGATTCTCGATCGCGTATTAACGGGATTAGTCGAAAACTTCACCCGCAATCTCCCCTCTGGAAGCCGGATTCAAGTCGAAGTTACCCCCGTTGGCGATCGCTTAAAATTACAACTCCAATCCCAACAGGAACCAGACGAACAGCCCCATACAGCCCCAAGTAAGAGACATTCGATCGGTCAACTGCTCACTTTTCAACCAGAGACAGGCAATCTCAGTCTCAATCTCAATGTGACCAAAAATCTCTTCCAACTCCTCGGTGGTAAACTAATCGTGCGTCAAAGTCCTCAACAAGGCGAAGTCTTGACAATTTTCCTCCCACTGTCGATGATTGCACATAGTTAGGGGAAGGGGAGGGGGAAAGGTTAAAGGGTAAGGGGTAAAGGAAAGATGCCAAATATCTGAGTCGAGCAATGCTTCGAGTAACTCTAATCCTTTTATATTCCCTTTCCCTTTCCCCTTTTCCCCATCCCCCTCTACCCCTTTCCCTCCCACCTCTAACCCTCCCCCTCCATGTGGTTTGTCAAAATTGAAACTGGAATAGTTCCCAAGTCGGAATTCGATCGATATGTGCCCGCACACAAAGCTTACGTACAAGGTTTGATCGATCGAGGACACCAAGCTAAGACTGGATATTGGGGCGAGCGTGGTGGCGGGATGATGTTATTTAAAGCTAGCTCACTGGCTGAAGCCGAACAAATTGTCGCCGCCGATCCGCTCATCCAAAACCATTGTGTCAGCTATCAATTGCACGAATGGCGGATTGTGTTAGGAGATTAATTTTACCAATGGCTGGGTTAGCCAATTGAAACCAACATTCAGTTGATGTTCCAGAGTGGGGAGACGATAGAGATAGACGAGCCGACGGGCAATATAAGCCAGCGGACCATCTAATTGAATGCCCAAACCGGATAAGACGGCATTATCATTGCCTAATGCCATCATTTCGCCGAGATTAGTATAACGGAATGGCAGGAGCGGTCGATCGGTCAGCGATGACCAGACATTCCAGCCGACAAAATCGGACTGTTGCAATGCTGACTGAGCGGTGGTGGGGATAGATTTACCGTCAATATCGAGCATCGCCGCCGCATCGCCTAAGGCATAGATATCAGGATGATCCGTAACTTGCAGCGTTTCGGTAACGCTAATTTTGCCCTGGGGATTCAGCGGTAGTCCAAAATGACTAATTGCCGGACTCACCTGATTTCCCACTGTCCACATGACGATATCGACGGGAATAATATCTGTTTGACCTTTATAAATTAGCCCGATGGAGTCGGCGGTAATCTCCGAAACTGTAGTTTCCAAGTCCACCCAGATTCCTCGCTGTTCTAGAGCCTTGAGCGCGGCATTCCGGTTAAATTCTGGTGCGTCAGGGAGAATGGTATCTCGCGATTGAATCAATCGAATTCGTCCTCTTTGTTTCAGCCTGTCAGCAAGTTTGCAGGCTACTTCGACACCACTATAACCAGCTCCGACGATCGCAATCCGCATTTTTTCGGTGGGAGTTGCTTCTAATATGCGTAATTTCTCGTCTAGCTTATAGGCATCTTGGAGCGATCGAAAGGGAATTGCATGTTCGGTGACTCCAGGGACGCTTTCCGATGGTGTTTCACAGCCTAGAGCCAATACCAATCGATCGTAATCGATTTCGGTACCATCTTCTAATGTGACAGATTTTTGCTGTTTATCGATCCAATCTACAGATCCTTGTATAAACCGAATATCAGTTGCTTTCAACAGTTCGGCAAAAGGCGGTGCAATTTCCCAGCCCTGCATTTCCCCTGTAATTAGTTCGTAGAGCAGGGGTGTAAAGACAAAGTTTGTGTGACGATCGATCAGGGTAATTTCGGGCTTTTGTGCGTGTTCCCAAGTCAATTGATTCAATCTTAGGGCAGTATACAAACCACCAAATCCCCCACCGAGGATGCAGATACGCGGTACTGAAGTCATAAGTTAAGGGTAATTAGCGATCGAGATGGAGTTTCTTCATTAATCTTAACAATTTTGAGGTCGATCGTTTGAGAATTGGGATTACTTTCGGTCAAATGCGGCACGTCCTTGAATTTGATCGTGAATTAAGGAGACATTGCCAATGACGATCGCCAGCACGATCGTTAGTAAAGCAAATTTGAATAAACCCAGGCTGAAATGACTAAACTTATTATTTTGAGGTGTCGGGAACTTGAGAAAGACTAATAATCGTTCCGATGACATCAACACAATCGCCGACCAAACCACTCCAAACAATAATAATAATACTGACACCACGATTTGGGTAATAACTACTTCATGAATGGGTATCGCATAAGCATTATCTTCATAGAAGGGCGCACCATCGTTCGCATAATTTACATAGACAATAATGGGGTAAAAAAACATACTTATGCCTAAGTCTAGCAATGAAGTTATGCCAATCCAAATCAACAGAATTATATTTCCAGCCTTTTTATTCATCAGATTTACTGGCTAACTTTAGGCTTTGTTGATAAGCGGCATGTACCTCTTGGACGCTGTATTGATTGAGAAAAATTCTCGCAAATTGTTCGGCTAATTGAGGCTTTTTTCGATCGACCAGCCACTGCAATAATGGTTTCATCGTGCGTTCGTTGAGCAAACCCCCGATCGATAAAATATTCCACAAAATCCGGTGAAAAATGGTCATTTGTACCATCATTTTGACATCGAACGTTGGATGTTTTTGATAAAAGACAACACCCATTTTACCGCGTTCGATTTCCTGTTCGATCATGCGGGGAATCCGATCGAGTGAGAAGGCTGGATGCCAATGATAGCCGACAGCCGCCGGACATTTAATCATCTCGATTCCTTTGTTTTTCAACCGCACGCCCAATTCTAGATCTTCCCAGCCATAGAGACTAAAACCCAGATCGAATAAGCCGACTTCGATCAACCAATGTCTGGCAATAGCCACATTTCCAGTTGCAAAATAAGCATTGGAAAAATCCATAATCTTATAAGATTCGGACGTGGGATCTTCAAAATTAGCGGTATTAATTACGGCACCATAGGTAAAAAGTTTATCGTTACCTAGTTTTTTTTGTCCCTGCAATAAAGCATTCGCATGGGATTGGAGAAATGTTGATGTGACTACCAGATCGCTATCGATGAAAATAATTGTATCGCCCCGCGCTCTTTCTACTCCCAAATTCCTGGCTGCGGATGCACCTTGATGCGCTTGTTCGTAAATTTTGACATGGGGCAATTCAGCACTGCTGGTTTTCAACCATTCGATCGTGCCATCAGTCGAACCATCATCTACGACCACTATCTCATAGTCAGTCACCATTTGAGGATCGAGAGTTTGCACTTCTAATGCTCTCACACATTTTTGGAGGATGGGGAGTCGATTATAAGTAGGAATGACGATACTAAAAAACACCGATCTTGCCCTCAGGGATAGAGATTGCTAGGAACGATCGATCGTGACACCCACGATCGTCTTACTCTAGTTTAAGACAGGATCGAGCCTCAGAGAGTTTCCGTGACTATCCTCGTTGGCGTAGCCTCTCCATTAGAGAATTGCTGTAAAATAAGTAGAGTCGATATAGTCATAATTTTAGATCTGGTGTTTATGGCTAGTATTATTGTCGATCGACTGAGTAAAGTTTATCCGGTTGCCATCAAAGAGCCAGGATTAAAAGGAACGATCGATCGTTTTTTCAAGCGTACCTACAAGGAAATTAACGCGGTTCGGGATGTTTCGTTCCAAATTGAGGCGGGTGAGGTTGTCGGCTTTCTGGGGGCAAATGGAGCAGGTAAAACCACGACGCTGAAAATGCTCAGTGGTTTAATTTACCCCTCTACTGGCTTGGTAAAGGTGGCTGGACATATACCAGTTAAACGCGAACCTGCATTTCTCAAGCAAATTACCCTAGTAATGGGGCAAAAGCAGCAGTTGATTTGGGATTTACCCGCGCTAGATTCCCTGAAGATTAATGCTGCGGTATACGGTTTGAGCGATCGAACTGCCGAATTACGCATCCAAGAATTGGCCGAAATGCTCTCGATTCAAGGCAAACTCACCCAACCCATGCGGAAGCTATCCCTCGGAGAACGGATGAAAGCTGAATTATTAGCAGCCTTACTACACGAACCGCAGGTATTATTTCTCGACGAACCGACATTGGGATTGGATGTCAATGCTCAGGTGGCGGTACGCCAATTTCTGCGGGAATACAATCAGCGGTACAAAGCCACGATTTTGCTGACTAGTCACTATATGGCGGATATTACCGCACTGTGCGATCGAGTTCTAGTCATCCACCAGGGAGAATTAATCTATGATGGCAGTCTTAATGGCTTAGTCGAGCGATTTTCACCCTGTCGGGAAGTCAAGGTAGAATTTGCCCATATTTATCCACTAGACAAGTTAGAGACATATGCAGAAGTACAGGAAATCGAAGGTGCGTCAGCAAGATTTTTGGTACCTCAGGAAATTCTGACTAAAATTGTGTCCCAAATATTGGGAGAATTAGACGTAGTAGATCTCAGTATTACCGATCCACCGATCGATGATGTTATCGGTCAAATCTTTCGATCGGGCAATGCAGAAATAGTAAACTCTAAATAGCGTAAATGCCGACATTAAAACTAGTTGTCGAACCAGTTTTGGATCTGGAAGCATTAATGTCCGAATCGATCATTAATCCCAAACAGGTTGAAGATCTAAGCTAAACCCTGGCAAAACATCCTCACCACTTAAACTTTTTGGATCAACAAGTAATGTTACCGCTTGATTGGAGCGATAAATCTCCACCTGCTGATGTTTGGGATTGATTAACCAGCCTAATCGCAGACCATTATTTATGTATTCTTGCATTTTAGCTCTAGTATCGCTCACCTCATCAGTTTCGGACACTAGCTCGATCGCAAAATCTGGACAAAGTGGCAGAAATCGTTTGCGTTGCTCGGCGGTGAGAGCGTTCCATCGATCGATTGTAATCCAAGCCGCATCAGGAGATCTCGTTGCACCATTAGGTAGCTTAAATCCAGTGGAAGAGTCAAAGGCTTTCCCCAAGCCTCGTTGTCGATTCCAGTACCACAGTTGTCCTTCTATTTCAAAATTACGATTTCCAGTTTCTCCACCAGTTGGAGGCATAAATACTAATTCTCCTTGGGCACTTAATTCAATGCGGAGTTCGCGGTTGGCTGCTGTGAGCTGTTCAAATTCCTCATCTGTAAACCGCAAGGCTAGGGGTAACTGCACAGTTAAGGTACTCATTGCCGATCCTCAAAGTTATTGACCTTCGATCTAATTGTACTCTTGCAGTTAGCAATCCGGTTTCTATATAGAAACCGGATGTTTTACGTTTTGCCGCAATCCCAATCGCTTATTTTTCGGCTAACTCCACACCAAATACCTCAGCAAAAACTTTATTTACCTTATAGCCAGAATCGATCGATTCGAGCGGATCTTTCCGCAGGCGATGGCGCAGACACAGCGCAATAATCCGCCGAATATCGTCCAGAGTCACCTCTGTCCGCCCTTCAAAGGCAGCTAAAGCCTTGGCAGCACGGTTAGTGACAATATCGCCGCGCAGTCCGTCTACATCGCATTCTGAGCAGACTTGGGAAATCTTGACGCGCAGATCGTAGTCGAGGGTGACACTTGCCAATCTAGTTTGAGCATCGACGATTTTCTGTTGGAGCAGAACTTGCTCGGCTTGATACTCAATCGTAAATTTATGCGGATTTTGGTCGAAATCCGATCTCTGTTCAACAATTTGGACTCGCAATTCTGGCTCTTTGACGGTGCGAATTTCGGCGTGCATCCCAAATCTGTCGAGTAATTGGGGGCGTAATTCACCTTCTTCAGGATTGCCAGAACCGACTAAGACAAATCGGGCAGGGTGACGGATCGAAATCCCTTCCCGTTCGACAGTATTCCAACCACTAGCCGCCGAATCGAGTAAAACATCGACGAGGTGATCGTCGAGCAGGTTAACTTCATCTACATATAAAATACCGCGATTGGCTTTAGCCAGCAATCCTGGCTCGAACGCTTTCACCCCTTCCGAGAGAGCTTTTTCAATATCGATCGTCCCACAAACCCGATCCTCTGTCGCACCCAATGGTAAATCTACCATTGGTACTTTTTTGGTAGAGACGGGGAAGGTAGCGTGAGTCGTCAGAAATTCCTGACGTAGCTCTTCACTCATCAAATCTGGATCGCTGGGATGGCTATTGAAAGGGTCTCCCGCAACAACATCAATTTCTGGGAGTAGATCTGCTAACGCCCGAATCGTGGTAGATTTGCCCGTACCTCGATCGCCCATGATCATTACCCCACCGATAAAAGGGTCAATTACATTTAATAACAGAGCCAATTTCATTTCCGCCTGTCCCACAATGGCAGTAAAGGGAAATACAACCCGACGCGCTGTAGCGGGCGATTGAATAGTAGCAGCCACGATCGTTACCTATATTAAATAATTTTGATTATCGTCCCTCATTATAAAGGTTTGTGGGCAAGAACCTCGTAGATTTAGTCAGGAAATCTGCGCTAATTGCACGATCGGGTAAATTTACCAATCATCTAAATGTGTCGATTTTCGATCGATATTCAGCAAAAAGAACGATAGGGAACTAATAAGTCAACAGCTATAATATGAATCGATTTAACAGTTTTATAGCATACCAGAATCGGATGACATAAAAGATTAATGATGCTGCTGTCAATCGATCTTTAGGAGGTATGTTGTTTGCTTAATTCATCTTTTGACGTTGCGATATCCTCTCCGTGGGACGATCCAGATTCAGCGCAACTCGAATTGCCATCGAATTCCTCACGGGAGCAAGATCTAATTGTTAGCGTTGAGGCTAGTTTGCCATTAGCAAAACAGCATCAAGCTGTAAAATCAGAAAATTCACCCCAATCGCTCGATCTTCCAACACAATTAGATGTCAAAGCCGAACTCGAGTCACTCTGGGTTTCCTGGCAACTTCACAACCCAACCCAGTTAAATCCAGAATTGACAGATGAGCTAGGTTCGGTTTCCAGTATTCTGGCAACGATCGCCACTACGGAAACAATTACGCATACTCAGCAGTTATTACAAGAGCTAAGTAGTAGCCGCGAGCAACTTACTTCTGCTCAGAACCAATTGCAAGTTCTGGATCGACGAAACCAAGAGCGAGTGGATGCTGTCGATATGAGTATTCTCCAAGCCAAACAGCTTAAATTTCGGACTCAACAGTTAGCAAAAATCAGCAAAGATCGGGTCGAAAAAGTCCGAGAAATGCTCGAATCGATCGAGCAAATTCGCACAGAAATCGTCACTAGTTTAGCTAAATTTGGTGGCTATGAAGAGATTCATGCGATGTTGGGTCAACTCGAAACTACCCGTCACGCCTTGGTAATCGCCCACGATCGCGCCACCACCGGACAAGAAGCTTTTTATGACTCTTTGCATAAAATCCAGCAGCAAGTAGCCGCCCGCAGCGATGACTCAGAGCAGAAATTACACCAATACCATGACACAATTCAGAGCCTGTCTCAAACCATCTCTACCGATCGACTCCAAATTGCCGCGATGAGTGTCGATCTGGGTGCAAAGCTCGCCGATCTGCATGGTTTGAGTGCCCAAATTACCACGATCCACACCCAGATTGTTGCAAAATCCCAAACCCTCCAAACGAAGATTGCCGATCTCAATCGAGGATTTGGAGCACTCTCCCAATCCGTTCAGACTGAAAAAGAGCAGTTCTACGCACTCACGGTAGAATCGATCGAAAAAGCTGATGCAATCGGCTCGCAACTAGCACAAATTCTCCAGCAGTCCAATGAAGATCGGGAATCGATCTCCGTGCTAAAAAATGACATCGCATCAATGCGGCATACTATCCGCAAAGAAACAGAGCAAAAATTCAATAATCTCAATCGGCATTATCACGAACTGATTTTGACCTGGACTGATTTTCAAGCTCGTTACAAAGATCGGGCAGTAGCGATTAAAAAACTGTCTAGCTGGTTGTGGATCTTATCTTTTGCTGTTGGTGGGATGTTGCTATTATTAATGCGGATTCTCATCAACATTAAATGAGCATTTGTCTAGACAAAGGATACATGAACATTCTAACTGCACCGTTGTAATGAATGTAGTTTCGTAACGTTTGTTACGTTCAGCATTTTATATTAGTCAATTTTCAGATGAATTGAGATATACTATTTGATGTTTTCGATTCACTTTTTACTAATATTCCAGATAAAGGAAGAATCTAAATTATGACAATGAGACCTTCTAGAGCAGCCGCAACCGGATTTATGAAAGACTTTCAAGACTTTGTCATGAAAGGTAATATTTTCGACCTGGCAGTTGGTGTAATTATCGGTGGTGCATTTGGCAAAATCGTGAGCGGTTTTGTTGAAAGCATTATCATGCCAATAGTTAGTGTCTTTATTCCTGGCGGTAGCTGGAGAGAAGCCAAATTGGTACTCGGAACGATTACCGATCCTAAAGATCCAAAAAAAACTGTTGAAAATGCAATTCTAATCGGTCAATTTCTGGGCGGTTTGCTCGATTTCGCAATTATTGCTTTTGTTATTTTCTTAATGATCAGAGCCTTGGCTAAAGTAAAACGCAAAGAGGAAAAAATAGAAGCAGCAGATACGAAAGAGTGTCCATACTGCCTATCGACAATCCCGATCGCTGCTAGCAAATGCGGTTATTGTACTTCCGAATTACCGCCAACTATGTAGGCTTTAGGCTTTAGGTTTTAGAGTAGAGACTAGTTGTTAAAAGTCAGTTGTATGGCAGCCACTAAACACTAAAAATTCCCCTAACATCTAATACCTAAAGCCTAATCCCTAATCCTCGAGCGCATTAATCGCCGCAATTGCCGCTTCTAAGGCGATCGAGATATGCGTCCAATGCGTAGCCCCCTGACAGAATGCGGTATAGGGTTCGCGCAATGGGCCATCGGCAGAAAATTCCGACGTACTACCATCGATGAATGTCCCGCCCGCCATGATTAATTCGCTCTCGTAGCCATGCAATGTACCAGGAACGGGATCGACATAGGCATCAATTGGCGAATTTTGTTGGATCGATCGACAAAAAGCAATTAATTTCTCCCTCGATCCTAGTTTAATTGCCTGAATCACATCGCGGCGCGGTGCTAAAGGTAAAGGATTGACGGGATAGCCCAACTTGTCGAACACATAAGCAGTCAAATGATTGCCCTTCATCGCTTCACCCACCATTTGGGGCGCGAGAAATAAACCTTGAAACAACAGTCGATTTTGATCGTAAGTAGCACCCCCAGATGAACCAATGCCTGGTGCAGTCAACCGACAAGCCGCCGCTTCTACCAAATCTGCTCTCCCCGCAACATAGCCGCCCCCAGTCGCAATCGTTCCCCCAGGATTTTTGATTAACGAGCCAGCAATCAGATCTGCACCCACAGCAGGCGGTTCGCGATCCTCCACAAATTCGCCATAGCAATTATCGACAAAACACACAGTCTGCGGATTTTGACGTTTGACGATCTCGACAATCCGTCCGATCTCAGAGATCGAGAGCGAAGACCGCCAAGAATAGCCACAGGACCGCTGAATTAGGACGAGACGGGTGTTAGATTCGATCGAATGGCTCAAACTATCCCAATCGATCCCCCCGTCGCTGGTAAGGGCTAATTCGCGGTAATTGATGCCAAACTCCTTCAACGATCCCTGTCCCGATCCTCTAGTTCCAATTACCTCTTCCAAAGTATCGTAGGGCGCACCTACCACCGATAGCATTTCATCGCCTGGTCGCAGTACTCCAAATAGAGCACAAGCGATCGCATGAGTACCTGAAACAAATTGAACTCTTACCGCTGCGGCTTCCGCACCCATGATATCTGCAAAAACTTTATCTAAAGTTTCTCGCCCCAAATCATCGTGTCCGTAGCCGCTGACACTGGAAAAATGCCGCGTACCGACGCGATGACGAGCATAAATTTCCAAAACTCGGCGGAGATTACCCTTGACTTGACCGTCAATACCATCAAAAATCAGTGATAGTGCCTTTTCTGCTGCTGGAATGAGTAATGCGCTGTTCATGATTCGATCGGGTAAATTATTTGCCTATTTGGATCTGCACGCAGATCGGGCATAGTAGTAAAACTCTTCATAGGTTATCTCAATGACTGTTGCCGCATCAACAAAACTTCGCCTTAATTGGACGATGATTATCGCGCTCGTGATATTTCACATTGGCGCAATCTGTGCTTTTTTGCCAGGACTCTTTAGCTGGCAAGCTGTCGGTGTAGCAGTCCTGCTGCACTGGATTACGGGTGGTTTGGGGATTACGTTAGGCTGGCACCGCCTGTTATCCCATCGCAGTTTTCAGGTGCCAAAATGGTTGGAGTATTTCTTTGCTTTTTGCGGCACGTTAGCATTGCAAGGTGGGATAATCTGGTGGGTGGGTTTGCACCGCCATCATCATTTACACTCGGATGAAGATGTCGATCATCACGATTCCAAGAAGGGTTTTATCTGGAGTCACGTCCGGTGGATGTGTTTCGATGTTCCAGCAGAAAGTGATATTCCCCGCTTCACCAAAGATATTGCGGACGATCCTTTCTATCAATTTTTGAATAATTACTTTTTCCCGTTGCAAGTTGTGCTAGGAGTAGTACTATACGCGATTGGTAGTTGGCCGTTTGTGTTCTGGGGTGTGTTTGCTCGGTTGGTAATCGTTTATCACTGTACTTGGTTAGTCAATAGCGCGACTCATAAATTTGGCTACCGCAACTTTGAAACTACCGATAATTCTACCAATTGTTGGTGGGTCGCGATTACCACCTACGGCGAAGGCTGGCACAATAACCACCATGCTTATCAATATTCCGCTCGTCACGGGATGAAATGGTGGGAAATCGACATCACTTGGATGACGATTCAGGTACTGCAACTCCTCGGTTTAGCCACCAAAGTTAAGTTGGTGGAAGCCGGAACTACCAAAGAGTAGGAGCTAGCTAAATGGATAGAGCCGATCGATCCGAGTAAATATTCACTCGATCGTCCTCTATTCATGACCGCTTGCAAATCAGTTAAGATATGCTAGAGTAGTTAAGCGGTAAATTAATTCCGTCCAAACGCGAGCGTAGTTTAGTGGTAAAACTATAGCCTTCCAAGCTATTGATGCGGGTTCGATTCCCGCCGCTCGCTTACCTTCAAAGCCCTGCACCATATGTACATTTGGGCTGTATAATTTGGCTGGATTAATCCGTAGATTATTCACCCATCTCGATAGTCGCTGCTGAGTGCTGTGGGTAATTTTTGCTTTGGTCTGGATATGGTCCATCCATTTAGTCAGATTCACATAGACTTTTAGTTAAACGTTTCAAACCCTGATATGACAACGATTATAACGTCCAGCAAAAGTCTACATCTTAGTCGTTTTCAGTATACTTAGATCTAGATATTTATATTTATAAATTTTATTTATGACCACTGGCGATTTATCTATTCCAGAAATGAATCGAAACTATAGCAATAGTAAACCCACCCCAAAGGTAGCGTTACCCACCATGATTCGTCTGGGATTATTTCAGATGGGTTTGGGGATGATGTCGGTGATGGTATTTGGGGTACTAAATCGGGTTTTGATTAAGGAACTAGCCGTACCGAGTACGATCGCGACGATGATTTTAGCACTAACGCTGTTCGTGGCTCCAGCCCGAATTATCTTTGGACAACTCTCCGATACTAAACCGCTATTTGGTTACTATCGCACTGGGTACGTGTGGCTGGGAGCGGCAGGGCTGGTGACGAACGCGATTATTGCCGTGCAGGTAATGTGGCAACTAGGAGCGAGTCTCAAGGCTCTTGGCTGGGCGTTACCTACTTACGGCTGGGCGGGTTTACTGGGGTTTATCTTTGCTTTGTATGGCTTATCGGTGAGTATGTGTTCGACTCCCTTTGCGACTTTACTCGTAGATATTACGGATGAGGACGATCGATCACGATTGGTAGCAGTAGATTGGTCGATGTTAATTGGCGGTACAATTATCGGGGCGATTACGATCGGAGTTCTACTCAAATCATTAGAACTCAATGCCACAATCGCTGATGTTCAAGCCCAAATTAATCGGCTATTTTTAATTATTCCGGCGATCGTTTGTATGCTAACGTTAGTGGCTACTTGGGGCGTTGAAAAGAAATATTCTCGCTTTGCCAGTCGGGCAGGAAAGACACAGGGAGAAACACATTTATCTTTAGGGCGCGCGCTCGCTATTCTTACGGCTAGTCGTCAAACTCAAGTATTTTTTACTTTTTTGGTAGTGATGACATTGGGATTATTTATTCAAGATCCAATTCTAGAAACTTATGGTGGGGAGGTGTTCGATCTTCCGGTGGGTAAAACTGCGGCACTCAATGCTTTTTGGGGAACGGGAACCTTGATGGGTTTAAGTACGGCGGGATTTTGGTTTATTCCTAAAATGGGCAAGCAAAAAACAGCACGACTGGGTTGTATGTTGGTAGCTGCATCGATGTTGTGGGTAATTGTCGCAGGTTTTACTCACAATCCAGTTTTTCTTCAGTTAGCTTTGTTATTATTTGGAATTTGTTCGGGGTTGGTGACAACTGGCGCAATCACACTAATGTTGGATCTGACAGTGCCCGAAACTGCGGGGACATTTATCGGTGCTTGGGGGTTATCTCAAGCTTTAGCAAAAGGTTTGGCGACGGTTTTTGGCGGTGCTGCTTTAGATATTGGTAAGACAATTTTCTCGAATGTTGTTTTAGCTTATGGGTTTGTTTTTAGTCTCCAAGCTCTAGCGATGATTATCGCTGTTAAGTTACTAGATCGCGTGAATGTTCGCGAATTTCAGACTACGGCCAAGGATGCTGTTAAAGCAGTAATTGCGGCTGATGGAGATTAATTAATAATTGATAATTGGGTTGTTAGAGAGCCATTTACAGCGTTGTTTTACCCGACCTAAAATTGCCATTTAAAAATACCCTACAATTCATTCGGAATCATTGCTACCTTGATTACCTGCCGATTTTTCATATCCTCGAAAGTCTGGGCTAAATCCGTCAGGGGGCGACGATCGCTAATTAACAGTTCAAAGGGTATTTGCTTGCTCGCTAGCAGTGATAGAGCCGCCGTAACGTGGTGTGGGGTATTGTGGAAGACACCCTTGACAGTGAGTTCGCTATAGTGAAGCCTGTCGGTATTGACGCTAATCGTCGTGTCTTTGGGACAACCACCGAATAGATTAATTGTCGCACCTGGACGACCGCAGGCGATCGCGGTTTCCCAGACGATCGGTACGCCTGTCGCTTCGATGACGATATCTGCACCCCATCCTTGGGTTAAATCTTGGACAGTACTGGGAATATCTGACTGGTGGTAGTTCCAAGTTCGAGTAGCTCCTAATTGCTCACCCACCACCAAGCGGGAATCATTACCGCCAAATAGCCAGACTGACTGACATTGACTCGCCATCACCGCGACAAACATCAACCCGATCGCGCCGTCGCCAATTACGACTACTCTAGAATCGGGGGTAAAACCGCTCCGCGATACGCCGTGCAAGACACAGGCTAATGGTTCGGTCATCGAGGCTAGCTCGGCTTCCAAATCATTGGGAATCGGGAGAAGATTGTGCTTGACGATCGGGGCGGGAATTTTGAGATACTGAGCGAAGGTACCGTTATTCCAAGTTAAATTGGGACAGAGAGAATATTCCTTTTGTTGACAAAAGAAGCAATTCATGCATGGTGCAGAATTATTCGCGACTACTCGATCTCCAATTTGCCAATTGGTGACACCTTTGCCTACTGCAACTATTTTTCCCGCCGCTTCATGCCCAAAGATCGTTGGTAATTTGAGCATTTTAGCGTGTCCGCCCCGCCGCCAGACTTTGAGATCTGTCCCGCAGGTAGTTGCGGCGGCTACCTCAATGACAACTTCACCCTCAGCAGGTGAGGGTTGATCGAGAGTTTCGAGACGGAGATCTTCTCTACCGTAGAGGAGGGCTGCTAGCACAAAGGGGGAAAGGGGAAAGGGGAAAGGGGAGAAAGGGGAAGGGGAAAGCTCAAACAGCTCGCGCCTCGACTTGATACAAATGCCTCAGAGGGAGTTTGAAAAGCATAAAATAATGTACAGATTGTCAGCTTCGCTCGCAACCACCCGCAGGTAAATCGCGGGCTACTGAGATAAAGTCTACTAAAGTAGACTGAGAACCAGTAAAATATTGAACTTTTCAAACAACCTCTCAGAAGGTACCTCTACAAATTATCAACTATCAATTATCAATTACTCATCGATAGTTAGTAAATTGCAGAGCTACTGGCAGATCTTCCTGCTTCAATCTTTGCATTACTCCTTGCAGTTCGTCTTTATCTTTTGCAGTGACACGGACGACATCGCCTTGAATTGAAGGTTGAACTTTTTTGAATTCATCCCGAATTAGTTTAGAAATTTGTTTGGCAATATCTTGGGCGATCCCTTTCTTGAGGGTGATTTCTTGACGCACCCGATTACCACTGGCTGATTCGATCGTACCGTAGTCAAAGATTTTCAGCGAAAGATTGCGTTTGATTGCTTTGCTCTGGAGCATATCATGAACTGCAGTCAGAGTCATTTCACTAGTTGTATTGATGGTGATTTTATCTTCAGCTAGTTCGATGGTGGTTTGGGTATCTTTTAGATCGTAACGACTGATAACTTCTCGATTTGTTTGATCCAGAGCGTTGACTAATTCCTGTCGATCGAAATCGCTGACAATATCAAAAGAAAATGTAGAAGCCATAGATATGCTTAGTTAAGTAGGATATGTGCTTAGTTAGGAAAGGTATTAGGTGATGGGTATTAGGTGTTAGCTGGATGCTTGTTTCCTAAAGCCTAAAACCTAAAACCTGAAACCTGAAACCTAAAACCTAATCTCTAATTCATGGTACTGGTGATGCTCATGGACATGAGTGTAAAGATGGCGACGGAACCGACTCCGAACATTAACGATCGACCGATCGGGAAGTTAATGATATAAAAAATTGAGTATAATAGCCGCGCACCTATAAATCCGATCGCACAATTGACTACTGTGGGAGAATCTTGATGAGTTGCATAAGCCATCAATGCGGCTGCACCGTAGAGCATAAATGCTTCCCAAGAATTTTGGTGTGCCCAACTCGCTCGCTTGCCATAATCCGGCAATTTGTCAAATGTGGCACGGGGAGCCGAAATATCGAACCCGACTTGAAAGCGGGTAATGGCTACTACCACATAGGGGAAATAAACTAGAAAAGCCGCAGCCGCGATCGAGCCGAGTAAAATTGTCGAAGTAGAGAGATTAGCGAAATTCATATAACAGGTGTTTGCGGCCAGAAATCTAGGTTTAACCTATGCTGGATTGAGGTGGAATGGTTAATCGAAGTAGAATAAAGTCACAACTTTACGTTGTTCTTCTGCCTCATGGCAAGTTTGCAGCAGTGTATTGCTATCGTGGAAAGCAAAACAGATCAACTGCTGACAGCGAGAGATAATTTCCTGGTTGCAGATCGCGCTGGCTTCGCCCAATGACAAGGAATCATTTCCAGGACTTTCAACTAAGTGCATCACCTGTTGCAACTGGTCTTGAGACTCGCGAGGTTGACGCGCCAGACTTTGGGGTAAAATCACGGTCAGCAGATCGCGATTGGCTCTAATTGCTCCACGAATTGCCGCAGAGTTAGTACCAGTAGCCCCAGAGGTAATCAGCCGATTGCCAGATAGTACCAGTGCATAGCTCATCATCTCGATCAGATGTTGGTGCGTAATTGGGACGTGGCGAGAACCCAGTAGTGCAATTTTCTTGGAGCCAGTCTGTTGAATTGTAGCTAGCTCTTGGGCCAGGGTATCGATGTCAGATACGTTAATCAAAGACGTTTCATGGCTTAACAACTCTGTTATTTTAACATAACAGGGGGATTGGGGTTAGGTTTTAGGCTTTAGGTTTTAGGTTTTAGGCTTTAGGTTTTAGGTTTTAGGTTTTAGGTTTTGCGAATTTAACTCCACTTGTCGATTGGAGACTGCTAATTTCCCCAACACCCAACACCCAACACCCAATACCTATCCATCGATCGCACCTAATAATTTGAGGGTTTGGATTTGTCCCGATTTTAGTCCGGTGGCTCCAGTAATATTCATCTCTTCATAGGGACGTTTGAGCCGGAGTGTGTGCAGTGATTGACTTTGCTCGACATCCCAGATTTTAATAGTCTCATCTTCGCCAGCACTGGCAATCCTCGTACCATCGGGGCTGTAAGCGATCGACCAGACCCAATTTTCATGACCAATATAGGTTTGGAGACATTCTCCCGTAATTATATTCCAGCGTTTAATCAGTCGATCGCCACTACCGACAATTAATTGATAATCGGTTGGAGATTCAGAGACGATCGGGTGAGGACTAAAAGCAACAGTGATAGTCAAGTTTTGATGACCACTTAAAGTTTGCGAACATTTCCAATTACTTGTGTCCCAAATTTTAACCGTTTTGTCCATACTACCACTGGCTAAATACCGTCCGTCGGGACTAAAAGCCAGAGAAATGACAGGTTGATAGTGAGCGATGATAGTCTGTAGACAGATACCTGTCTGGAGATCCCAAATCCTAATCTGGGTTTCACAAGCAGTTGCAATTAGATGATTTACTGGGCAGACGACAACTGATTGAATCCGATTGGGATGACCTGCTAATGTGCGATCTAGTGTGCCTGTGGCGACATCCCAAATTTGGAGATCGGCATGATAATTACCAGAAATTAATTTGTCACTATTGGGACTAAATACTAACGTACAACTTCCTTCAAATTGGGTTTCAATTGTCTGAAAACAGGTAAGATTTTGTAAATCCCAGATTCGGATCGTCCGATCGAGACTACTACTGGCTAAATAACTGCCATCGGAACTAATTGCGAGCGTCAAGACTGCATCTGTATGTCCACACAAGGTGTGAATACAAGTGAGATTTTGTAGACTCCAGAGCCGAATTGTGCCATCACAATGACAGCTAGCCAACCAGTCCCGATTTGGTACAAATGCGATCGATTTAATCCAGTTGCTATAACCATTAATAGTTTTGACACATTTTCCCCATTGAAGATCCCATATCTTAATAGTTCGATCCTCACTACCGCTGATTAAATGGCGACCATCGGGGCTTAGGGAGATCGTCCAAATCCGGTCTTGGTGGGCGCGGAAGACCGTATGACATATTCCCGTCGGCAGATCCCAACCTCGAATCGTCCGATCTTCACCAGTGCTAAAGAGGGTATTACCATCAGCACTCAGATCGATCGACCACACCCAGTCGAGATGTCCGGTCAGCGTTTTGATGAGTTCTCCCGAACTTGTATCCCACACATAGATCGTCGATGATAGCCCACTGACAATGATTTGCCGACCGTCAGGACTAAATATTGCCCGCACCACCCAATGTTCGTGCGGGAGAATCTGCAAGCAGTTGCCAGTTGCCAGATCCCAAATCCGCACGGTACCATCAGCACTAGTACTCGCTAGTTGGCTCTCATCGGGACTATAAACGGGCGAAAACACCCAATTGGTATGTCCGGTTAATTTCTGGAGGCAATGGCTATCTACCGTCGATCTAGAGTCATCTGCCAGCAATTTCGGCAGATCGTAGATCCGAATTAGACAGTCATCGCCACCAGTCACAAATTTTTGGCCATCTCGGCTGAATTTAATTCCTCTAAAAGTGTGGGTATGAGGTCCCAATATGCCGATCTGCTTACCCGTTTGGATATTCCAAAATCTGACCGTACAATCTTCACTCGAACTAGCCAGAATCGTCCCGTCAGCATTAAAAGCCAAGGCACGAGTCCAATTGGTATGTCCTTGATAAATGGCGATCCTTTGACCATCAGATATTTGCCATAGAGATACATTGCCATTAGCATCACTAGTCGCGACGAGATCGCCAGCAGGGTGACAAATTGCAAAGACAATCCCCCCAAATCCTTGGGTAAATACCGATCGATCGAATGTCGCTGCGGCAAAATTGACATGATGGAGATTGACATCAGCCAGATAAGCCGATCGAATCGGGAGCTGAGAGCAGTCTAAGTCTTTCAGAGATCGATCTGGTGCTAGTTCGATCAGCAAATTGAGGATATTCCCCGTCAGATAGCCAGCCGGAATTGGATCTAGGGTTTGCCACCGAGCCAAGATTTGCTGGAGATGTTGACTGAGATCCTCGGAGTTGACCCAGATCGGCAACAATCGATCGATAATCGGCCGTATAATTGACTGAATCTGGGTTTGACGCAGATAATCCTTGGTAGTTGCCTTGATAATCGCGTAGGTATTGAGATGGGAAAATTGCTGGAGCAGCTCGGTGACAGGCGCATCTGGGGCAAGTTCTGCCACAAATCGGTCGATCGATCTGTTCGTTAAGTGAGTGGTCATGACTGGCTGAATCGACCAAGTTTGTTCGTGACAAGCAATAATGCAACGACGAGATAACGATTGCAGCGCGTTAATAATTTCCCCAGGTGCGCGAGTATCAGTCGCCAAATTCGAGCGCAATTCTGCTCCAGTAATCGGTTCGCGTTCGATCGCTAACCAGTAGATTAGCTGCTGTTCGACATCTGATAGTCGATCGAACTGTCGATCGAGACTATCATCAATATTCCGAAACTTGAGCTTACCCTGCTTCATCAGGGGATAAAGATCCAGCATTTTTTCGCCACCCCCAGTCATTTCTACAGCGGCAATCGTGGCGATCTTGAGCGCGAGGGGATTGCCCGCATAGTGGGCGTGTACATCTTGCCACATCTGGGTTGGTAGCTGCGGACAACCATAGGCTTGTACCAATTCATGTGCGGCGGCTGCTGTCATCCCCTCGATCGTCATCGATCGAACTAGTCGCGGCTGGACGATCTCTAACCGAGCGATGGTATACGGTTTTTCGCGACTGGTGAGGATCGCACAACTTTGATGTGGCAGTTCGCCAATCGCTCTAAATAATCGATCGTAGCCCTCATACCCTGGTAAATACTGCCCCGATTGGACTTGTCCTGTGAGGATCGATTCGACATTATCCAATACGAGGAGACAGCGATCGCGTTTGAGACAAGCAATTAATAACTCGATCTGTCCTTCGATCTCATCCGGCAAATCTACCAGCGGTTGCGGACTCAAAAACTGGAGCAGATCGGTACAGAGTTCGGCGATTGGCGGTGCATTCAGTAAAGATCGCCAGATCGTCCGATCGAAATATTTCTCAAGCTGATGAGTGATTTCCCATGCCAGTGTCGTTTTACCCATCCCGCCCATCCCAATTAGGAAAATCAGCCGACAATGCTCATAGAGACACCAATCAGTCAGCGTTGCGATTTCCTCATTCCGTCCATAAAAACGGTTGTCGATTTCGAGATCGGATCCTGAATGCTGGATACCCTCACCCCAATCTGTGGAATTCCGCTCGAACCCAACCCTACCAACAGTCGAGTCTGCTGGCAAATTACCACTTTGAGCCAGTGCAAAATCTGGCTGCTTTGAATACCAAAGTAGTACCGCTGCTAAACTATTTTTCGTCACTTTTTGTCCCAATTTCTGGCTGAGAGACTGCCACAACCGAGCACCAGTTTCCCTGATATAACTGAGTTGATATCTCCTCAACCGCCCAGTTCCATCAGCTTTGTCTAATCCTGATTCGATCTCCTGAGTATTAGCTTTAGCGACTGCAATGATTTGTTGATAGCTGTTGCCTGCGATGACTCCCCGCACGATTTGGCTCTGAACTGAATTCAAGGATTTGGGAGCCAAAACTGTCTCAATAATTGCTATAGCTTGGTCTGCATCCATTTTTCAAATAAGTCGTAAGTCGTAAGTCGTAAATTCTCGCTATAACTCGTACTAAACGGCGCAAGTTATGGGACTATTCCCGAATCCCGAATCCCGAACCCCGAATCCCGAATAGTAGCTTTATTTCCGCCGCTCAGTACTAGCAACTTACGTTACTTACCACTCAATCTAGGCTTCCTGGTTAGATCGATCGTACCTTTTACCCTACTTTTTCCATACTTTTTTATCTATTCACTATATATCCAATGAGTTAAACTAACGCTACAGAGTGTTTGTGTGTTCAACTTTTGATTTTTTTGGTAAGACTTCATTGAAATAGAAGTTATTCCCCAAATCAATCATCCCTAAGTACTGTTGGTCTCTACCAGATCGATCGACAATACCTAGGGGTTTTTTATTGTCTTAACGAGATATCCTATCATTCCCTAGTTCGGAAACCCGCACACAGATCGACCGAAATCCGTTTAGCACTCCTCGTCATAGAGTGCTAAATTTTGGAAGAGATGATTACATAAAAATAATATGGCGAAAATTATAGCGTTTAACGAAGAGTCCCGTCGTGCCCTCGAACGCGGCGTTAACGCCTTGGCTGATGCAGTCAAGATTACTTTAGGGCCAAAAGGACGTAACGTCCTGTTAGAGAAGAAATTTGGCGCACCTCAGATCGTTAACGATGGGATTACCGTCGCCAAAGAAATCGAATTATCCGATCCGCTGGAAAATGCTGGCGCGAAATTGATTCAAGAAGTCGCTGCTAAGACGAAAGATTTGGCTGGAGATGGTACCACTACAGCTACTGTCCTCGCTCAGGAAATGATCCACGAAGGATTGAAGAATGTCTCTGCTGGTAGCAATCCGATTGGGATTAAGCGCGGGATGGATAAAACTGTGACAATGTTAGTGGCGGAGATTGCCAAGCTAGCTAAACCAGTTGAAGGTAAAGGCATCGCTCAAGTTGCCTGCGTTTCGGCGGGGAACGATGTTGAAGTTGGCGAAATGATCTTCGCTGCCATGGAAAAAGTCACCAAAGATGGTGTGATTACCGTTGAAGAATCTAAATCACTGATTACCGAACTCGAAGTAGTTGAAGGGATGCAGATCGATCGCGGTTATCTCTCTCCCTATCTTGTCACAGACCAAGAACGGATGGTCGTTGAGTATGACGATGCGCTAATTCTGATTGCTGACAAAAAAATTGGTTCGATTCAAGATTTAGTACCAATTCTCGAAAAAGTTGCTCGTGCGGCTAAACCTCTTTTAATCATTGCTGAAGATCTCGAAGGCGAAGCTCTCGCTACCCTAGTGGTGAATAAGTCTCGTGGCGTACTCAGCGTTGCAGCGATTAAATCTCCCAGTTTCGGAGATCGTCGCAAGGCAATGCTGCAAGATATTGCCATCCTAACTGGCGGACAAGTAATTTCTGAAGAAATCGGTCTGAGCCTAGATACTGCTACCCTGGAGATGTTGGGTACTGCGACTAAAATCACGATCGACAAAGAAAACACCACGATCGTTGCCAACAGTGGGAACAGTGCCGATCTCCAAAAACGGATCGCTCAACTCAAGCAACAACTCGCTGATACCGATTCTGTCTACGATACTGAAAAACTTCAGGAGCGAATCGCCAAACTCGCTGGTGGAATCGCGGTAATCAAAGTTGGTGCAGCTACCGAAACCGAACTCAAAGATCGCAAACTGCGGATTGAAGATGCTCTCAATGCAACGAAAGCCGCCGTAGAAGAAGGGATCGTTGCTGGTGGTGGTACCACATTGATTCATCTGGCTGGTAAAATCCCCGCATTCAAGAATACTCTACCCGATGCGGAAGAAAAAATCGGTGCGGATATCGTTGCCAAAGCACTAGAAGCACCCCTGCGTCAAATCGCACACAATGCAGGTGCTGAAGGTTCTGTCATCGTCGAAAGAGTGCGGGCGGCTGCTGATAATATCGGTTATAACGCTGCTACAGGCGTGTTTGAAGACTTACTCGCTGCGGGGATTGTCGATCCAGCGAAAGTGGTTCGTTCTTCCTTGCAAAATGCAGTTTCGATCGCTGGTTTAGTGATCACTACCGAGGCTCTCGTCGTCGAGAAACCCGAACCTAAGTCTGCTGCACCTGACATGGGCGGCATGGGCGGCATGGGCGGTATGGGCGGCATGGGCGGTATGGGCGGCATGGGAATGATGTAGGTTAGTTGAAAGTTGAAAGTGAATTAAACACTTGCTATTTTCAACTTAATGAAAAGGAGACGATCGAATCTAGATCGCCTCCTTTTATATTAATTACCCGAACAGGAGCGACTAACGCTAAATAGACTGACTTGCCCAGTGGTTAGCAACCTCTAGAGCGGCTGCTACTACCCGAAAATGCTTATCTTGCTGGAGTTCGGCGACCGCTGCCTTTGTAGCAGAGTTTTGGAGGCTTTGGAAGGCGATTGTTGCCCGCCAGCGATTGCGCCAGGATGGATCGTGACATAAGGCGAGCAGCAAAGACAAGGCTCGCACTTGGAACGGTGAGTTTAATAGATGCCCCAGAGCTAAAATTCCCACCTCTTTCACCGATTGAGTTTCATCAGCGATCGCAATTTCGGCAGTAATTAGTAGTTCTGCGTGAGAATTGGTATCGATGAGTAGTGGGATGATACTTTGACGAACTAGCCAGTTATCAGTTGTCTTAAATAAATCTACCAATAATGGGATGGCTCGATCGCCAAAATCAACGATCGCATTCGCTGCTTCACCCATGACATTAGGATCGCGATCTTGCTTAATTACGCCTGCTAATAGTTGAAACGAAGACTCCACGCGATGATTTCCCAAACCCATCACCGCGATCCGCCGCTGCATAAAGTCGCTCGATTCCAATAATCGGGCGAGCATCGGTACCGCAATATCGGCAGAAAGCTGTGCTAGTTTGTCCAATGCTATTTTTTGCTTGTCGAGTGCTCTACCGCGCAAATCTCGATCGATCTGCTCTAAATCTACTGGTAATTCATCGTTGTCAGACATACAGTTAATCAAGCGTGGGGATAGACTTAGATCTTACACTTGAATAGATTTGAGAGACTCGATCGAAATGACAGATCCAACGATCGATGAGATACTACTTTCAAGGTTTAGGGTAGGGGCAATTTATGAATTGCCCCTACTGAAATAGCAAGAGTTTTAAAATGAGAATTGCTATCTCCGCTGACGTTAACTAGTGTTTGATGCTATGCGTCCCGTTATTGCCGACTGAAACTGCATCTAAAATCGGTGAATTGTCTGACTTCAATTCAACTGAAATTGCTGCTTCTGGTGCATCGGAAATTGGATTGCGGGACATAATTAGCGCGATCGCCCGACTGACATTATCGGGGAAGATCGTTACCAAACCATTGTCTGGAGCATTATCCAATGCCCATTCGATCGCTTCGGATTCATTGAGCATAATCGAGTGAGGGACTAGATGATTGCCCGCTGTGGCGACTTGCTCGATCCCTTGGACGATTAACTCGGCGGTGTCGCCCCAGGCGCGTCCTCGGTTATCATCATCCTCTTTGACGATGATGCGATCGAAGAAGGTGGCAGAAAGTTTGCCCAGTTCGATTAAATCCTCATCGCGGCGGTCTCCTGGCCCCCCGACGACCCCAATTGCCGAGCCAGTCCAGTTTTTGACAAAGCTACCGACGGCGGCATATCCAGCGGGATTATGGGCATAGTCTACCAGAACATGGTATCGACCGAGGTTGAATAGATTCATTCGCCCTGGAGTCTGAGCTACAGAGGCTTTGAAGCTGCGCAAAGCGGCGCGAATGTGTTCGACGTTAACTCCTTGAACGAAGGCGGCGAGACAGGCAGCTAGGGCGTTGGCAATCATAAATGGTGCCCGCCCGCCGAGGGTGAGGGGGACGCGCTCGACTTTCTCGATCCGGTGAACCCAATCTTGTTGCAAGATGGTCAGGTATTCATCGGCATAAACTGCGGCAATTCCGCCTCGTTGGACGTGGGCGCGGACTAATGGATTGTTGGCATCCATTGAAAAGTAGGCTACTTTTCCTGGTACATCTTTTGCCATCGCGGCAACACGCTCATCGTCGGCGTTGAGGACGGCATAACCATCGGGATGGACGGTTTCGGCGATGACTCCTTTGACTCGGGCTAATTGATCGATCGTTTCGATGTCTCCCAAGCCTAAATGATCGGCAGCGACATTTAAAACTACGCCAACATCGCTGTGTTGGAAGGCTAAACCCGATCGCAAAATACCGCCCCGTGCTGTCTCTAGAATGGCAATATCCACCGTCGGATCTTGGAGGATGATTTGGGCACTTTGGGGTCCGGTAGTATCGCCTTTTTCGACTAATCGATCGCCGATATAAATCCCATCGGTGGTGGTAAAGCCGACACTATCGTATACCTGACTGAAAATATGGGCGATCAGCCGCGTGGTAGTGGTTTTACCATTGGTACCAGTAATCGCCACCACGGGAATCCGCGTGGGAGTTCCAGGTGGGAATAACATCTGGAGAATCGGGGCGGCGACATTGCGCCCGACACCTTGACTAGGCGATATATGCATCCGCAATCCAGGTGCGGCGTTGACTTCGACGATCGTGCCATCTACTTCGGCGAGCGTTTTAGTAATATCGGTGGTAATTACGTCGATTCCCGCCACATCCAGATCGATAATCCGCGATACCCTTTCGGCAAGCCACACGGTGTCGGGATGGATCTCATCAGTCCGATCGATCGCAATTCCCCCCGTACTCAGATTTGCTGTCGCCCGCAGATAACAAACTTCACCCGATCGCAAAATCGTATTGACCGTAAAACCCTGACGGTTCAACATTTCATCGGTAGAATCATCGAGTTCGATTTTGGTCAACATATTATCATGACCCTCACCGCGCCGCACATCCTGATTCTCACGATCGACTAATTCAGATATAGTCTCAGAACCATTTCCCACAACATGCGCAGGTACCCGTTCTGCTACCGCCACCACCTGATGGTTGACTACCAAAATCCGGTGATCTCGACCTTGGTAGAAATGCTCGACAATTACCCCACTCGACACCTCCCGCGCGCGATCGTAAGCGATTCCAGCGTGCTCCCAGTCCTGAATATCGATCGTAATTCCCCGTCCGTGATTGCCATTTAAAGGCTTAATCACGATCGGATAACCCAGCCTGTCGATCGCCTCTTCCAATTCACCAAAGGAATAAATCGTCATCCCCAACGGCACCGGAACGCCCATACTCGCCAAGATTTTCTTGGTTTTTTCCTTATCACAAGCTAATTCCACCCCGAGAATATTCGTGCGGGAAGTCAGCGCAGCCTGAACTCGCTTTTGATGTTTGCCATAACCAAACTGGAAAATGTCGCATGTCTCCAGATGCAACCAGGGAATCCCCATCGTTTGGGCTTCCTTCACCAACGCCTCGGTACTCGCGCCCAAAGTCGCATCCGTCCGCATCTTCTTTAGATCCGCCAAATCCTTTTCCAGTTCGGCTTTGGGATACGTCCCTGTCTCAATAATGCTCTCACACAGCCGTAACGCAGCCCTGACCGCATACCGCCCTGCTGTTTCGAGCTGGTACTCAATCGCGACCTGATAGATGCCCTCAGTCGCCGTTTCGCGGGTGCGACCGAAGCCCACTGGCATGTCGGCTAAAGTTTGCAACTCTAGAGCCACATGCTCGAGAATATGCCCCATCATCGTCCCTTCCCGCACTCGACTGAGGAACCCCCCCTTACAACCAGGCGAACAATAATGATCCTCCAGACTGGGCAAAACCGCCACCAGACTGTCATAAAATCCCGAAATCGTATCAGACGGTCGATCGGCTAGATCCTCCAAATCCAGTCGCACAAGAATTAGCTTCGATCGACGAATGCTCCAGTAATTCGGACCTCGGAGCGTTTGAGTTTGGAGGATTTTCATGATTTATAGGAGGAAGGCTAAAGCTGATTTGATACTAGTTAAATGAAACTTTATGATGCTAACGGCCGAAACGCATCAATTTATTATTACAAAAGTTTACTTTAGTCTGGCTACTCTATCCTCAAACTTTGCTTAGATATTTCGAGCTATCACCCTCTAGTTAATTTCAAATTAAATATCTAGTTCTGTATTCGCCGATACATATCGATTCTCATTCTGAGCGGCTACGTCAACGAGTCGAATTTGGAGCGAGAGTTAACGGAGTGAAAAATCCGCTCTTGGGCTACTGTGTGTACACAAGTTATTTGAGTTGCTGCGTAGTCTGTGTTACCGCACTCTAGCGGATAGAACCCATTTGAGATCTTCTGTCTTGTCGGTTTTTTATTCGGAGGGAACCTCGGCATAAAACCGCCGCTAGTGGGGGAGGGCGGGTTTTGTTGGAAGATGATGGTGTACGGGCGAGGATTCCTAGCATTGTCTTGGTGGGGGAAAAAAACCGGTTACACCAGGGGGTAATGCCACAAAAACAGGAAGATCATTAAAAAAAAAAAACAAAAAAAAACAGGAATTTAAAATATAAAA
>NZ_JANOJV010000146.1:0-11078 GCF_031418915.1 Chamaesiphon sp. VAR_48_metabat_135_sub
ATTTGTCGTCGTATATAAACACAATGGAGCTACCTCTGGCAATATCCAACTCTATGTACAACAATTGGGTCGAGAAATTACGACTCAATTAAAATACAATCGACCGTTAGAAACCATTTTCTTTGGTGGTGGTACTCCTTCACTCCTGACTGTCGCTCAATTGGGACAAATTTTAGACTGGTTATCGATCGAGTTTGGAATTGCCAGTAATGCTGAAATCTCGATGGAAATCGATCCAGGGACATTCGATCTGGCCCAACTTCAGGGATATCTCCATGCGGGGGTAAATCGGGTCAGTATTGGGGTGCAAGCATTTCAAGACAATCTTGACATTATCCGGTCGATCGCATAATGTGGGCGATATTTACGATGCTGTCAATGCTACTTCATCAAAATATTGTCAAAGACTGAATAAGTCCAATTCACTGCGACTTCCGTACTAATCGTAACAGCACACAAATGTGATACCGATCGATGTTTAGTCAAGAGTTTTAAAGGTGATTCGAGCGAATTGACTTTTCAGACACAATCTAAATGCTTTATGCTAAATCTGCTTTCGATTCTAGTTTTATTGGGTTTACTCGTTGCTATCTTTTTCATCATCCAGTTAATGCTGTCTGCGATCCTGGATCTTATTTCCATCCTCGATCTTCCGTCTATCTCGAACGAAACATGGTGGAACAATAACGTCACAGTAGTGGAAGATTTAATTCAGCGTAAATTTCCAATCGAAGAAGAACGTATATTTACAGGTAAATATATTTCACATTGGGAAATCCCTCGATTTGAACTGATGTCGTCAGTAAATTGTCAACTAGATATTCCATTTGAGGGTGGTTGGGATTGGCTGGTGGAAGGCTTAAACAATCCAATGACAAGATCGGACTATACAGGAACATTCGACCTGAGCTTTCGAGGTAAAATGCTGGAGAGAGGTTGCTTCGGGCATATGTGTACCTGCTCTCATCGAATAGAGGTAATTGAAATTCTGTCTGTAATGCCCAGTTAAGCAGATCTGACGTTCTTCTGCGCGTCGCTGATATAAAATACGAGTAAACCAATGCCAACCGCAAGTGCACTCGAAAAACTGCGCTAAAATAGTTTAGCTATCATTCAATCTTTACATAACTATGACTCGTGCAATTATCGAAACCGCCAAAGGAAACATCAATATCCAGTTTTTTGATGCTGATGCGCCTAATACAGTCAAGAACTTTGTCGATTTAGCAGAAAAAGGTTTTTACGACGGATTGACTTTTCACCGCGTCATTAATAATTTTATGATTCAAGGTGGCTGTCCTCAGGGTACCGGAACAGGTGGTCCAGGCTATAAAATTAATTGTGAGATCAATCCCAATTTACATAAGGCTGGCACTCTCTCAATGGCACATGCAGGTAAAAATACTGGTGGTAGTCAATTTTTCATTTGTCATTCCCCTCAGTCCCATTTAGATGGCGTACATACTGTTTTCGGTCAGTCTGAAGATCTGGATGTCATCAATGCGATTAAAGGTGGCGATAAAATGATATCAGTCAAGATTCAACACGACTAGTCGTTTGAGATGGGCGTTCGACTAAGCTTATATCTGGTACTGGAAACAAAATCTCTGGTTAATTTAGGTAAAGGTTAAGGATGTGGATGGAAATCATAGCAGTTTCCTAGGGCGATTAAGACATCCCGACCATTACTGTTATATCCCCGACTTCTCGAAGAAGTCGGGGATATGTCCCGACCAGATTGGCAGTTGTCATAAACGTCTTCATCTTCTTTACCACAACATAATTATCAAATAACTTGTGAGTAGAATTCGGCAAATTTTGGAAATTGGTAGTCCGATCTTACGACAACGATCGACCGCAATTGTTAATATTACAGATCCGCAAATTGACGATCTGATTGTGGATCTAATTGCTACTGCTGATGCTGCAAATGGTGTGGGGATTGCGGCTCCGCAAGTAGCCTCATCCGTGCGGTTATTTATCGTCGCTTCGCGTCCGAGTCCACGCTATCCGCACGCGCCAACGATGGAACCAACTGCGATGCTCGACCCTCAAATTATAGCTCGATCTGACGAACTTATCCCTAGTTGGGAAGGTTGTCTGAGCGTACCTGGAATGCGCGGTTTAGTGCTACGAGACAACGCGATCGAGGTAAAATACTTCACTAGGTATGGGGAACTAGTCCAACAAGAACTAACTGGATTTGTCGCTCGAATTTTTCAACACGAGCTCGATCATTTAGATGGAATATTATTCCCCGATCGAGTCCAAAAACCTACTGACTTAATTACCGAGTCAGAATACCTAAAAATTGCCTTCGACTAGCAATAGTTATTTAATTATCAATTGTTAATCAAATAACTATCTTGCGCCACTACTGAAAAACTTGAAAGTTACTAAAAAGCAGCCAAAATTGATGGTGGCGATCGCTAGTGCGCCAAATAGTAAACCTTTACTAAATCCTTTAACTCTTCGCTTTACCGACCAACGCAACAAGGGTAAGACATAAATCAATTGGATCAATCCAATCGAGAAAATTACCGATATGAAAACTGGTGAGAGGGTATTTAAGAATAGAGCGATAAAAATAATTAGAATATCAATCCCAAAGACGGTAACGATTCCGGCGATCGCATCGCCAATGTGAGACTTTTTCAAAATTGGGGTTCTTTGCATAACTATATTTCTAGATAGTACAGTGTCGGTCGATGCTCACTGCTATGGTTAACTCAAAACCTGGGGGTTCTGGCTAGTTTGCGAACATCGATCCTCGTTCAGCCATAGTACTTAGACCAGAATGGGATTGCGTCGGTCTTGAATTTTAAAGCAGGAGCCGGAATTGTGAAAGTTTAATCCAAAATTTCCTCAATTAGCGACCATTTATGGTCTATCTTACCAGACTACACTATCTACATCTAAAGATTTATTTAAGAATCAGCCTATTTACTTAAGTTGCGTTTTAGGTTTTCTAGTTCTTCATCAGCCTCCCACCGCCGAAATTGAGCATCTAAAGGATCGGTAAAATCACGAGTACTGGTATAATTATTTACAGAGCCCCAACTATTAGCATTGTTGCTAGTTTCAGCTTGAGTGCGAGCGGTTTGTGCTGCGGCGGATTTGGCTTTGACTTCGGTGCGCCGATTTTTGATGGTTTGGAATAACTCGGTAGCCTTCACCTTACGGTCTTTTAAGCCCTGCATTTTGCCCCAAAGTTGGTTTCCTTGGGGGAGGAGGGCATTGACACGATCTTGGGCTGCTGTGGCTAGATCCGATCGTCCAGCGGCGGTGGCTTTTTGGACTCGATCGTACCAATTTTTGATATCTTGAGCGGTGTTGAGTATTTCTCTCTCGACTTGTTTTTCTTGTGTTTGCAAGTCCACAATTAACTGAAGTGTATCAGTTTCCTGTTGAGCGAGTTGTTCTTCAATTACCTGTAATTCCAGGTGTGGATTTTTGCTGAGAAAGTCATCGATCTGACTTTCTAGAAACCGCTTCATGTCTTCGAGTAAACTCATGATTTAGAGGGTAGAGGGTAGGGGTTGAGCACTCGTGTCAACTTGCAAAAATGGCAACGAGCTGAGGACGTTTTAGCCACTGCTAAAATCGTGATTGGGACGAGAAAATGAGACTTTCAGCACCTACAATTTCCTTAAGTTGACACGTATGGGGGTTGAGGCACTAAAGCTAGGATTGAGGTGGATTAGCTTTGCGAACCCATTTTGATGATTTTTTAGGAACAGGATACGGTGAGCACTACTCACCTGATGGATAAGAAAAGGGCGAATCCCTTATTCACTAAATATTCACCATCCACTACCCCCTACCCTCTAATTTTAGAATTTCTGACCGACATAGATCGATCGAATCTCACCACCTTTTCTTTTGAGAATTACTTCACCTTTGGCGATAGATAGTACAGACCAATTGCTAGTACCGATTTTCTGACCGACGTTAACTGTTTGGCTACGTCCATCGACCTGAAAAACGGCATTGGGACGATTACCATTTGGTAGTGTTTTGACCAGAGAAATCGGTGTTTTGATGAGAGTTGGGGAAATTTTGCTGGGTGCTGTTGCAATTATCTCAGTGGGATTAGGTGCGATATTATTAGCCCGATTGGGCGCGATCGGTGCTGCAATTATACCAGTGGGATTGGTGGCGATCGGTGTTGCGATATTAATTTCTGAAGTCGTTTGGGGCTTGACAGACTCGATTTTTGAGATCGATTTTTGCATATATTCAGCAAATTTGGCATCCTCTGGCGAAACTTGTGAGGATTGGAAGGGGAGCCAACTGGTATCGATATTTTTGGGTAGCTCGATTTTGCGTTCGTTAACCAGCCAGAGTAGTATACTACCAGTCGCGATCGAAGTAGCCCCGATCGCTAACAAGGCTTTCAGCCACAGCGGAAGGCGTTTCTTCGCTGGTTTTGATGGCTCGAATTCCACAAATTGTTGGGGTGCAGAGAATTCGGATTGGGGTAGATAGGCTTGAGGTTGTCGAGTTGTATAGTCGGTGGAACGTGATGGTTCGGCGGTGTACTGAGCACGTCGATCGTAACGATCGACTTGTGAGGATCGAGTGTCAGGTTCGAGATTGTCGCCGAGGAGTTCGTCAATGTCGATGAATAGTCGATCGATCGATCGATCCGCATGGGCATTGACTTTGGCGAGAATATCGCGGTTGAGATTTGAAGACGGCGGTTGGGAAGATGCGGGATTTTGGTTAGTCATGGGATAGGGGTTAGGGGATAGGGGATAGAGGTTAGGGGTTAGGGGTTAGGGGTTAGGGGTTAGGGGTTTAGGGGTTGGGAGGCTTGCGTCTCTCTATTCCCTATCCCCTAACTTTACTGCATTCGATCGATCGTCCGATATTGAATGGCTTCAGCAATATGGGCGGGTTCGATGGTGTTTGCATCTGCGAGATCGGCGATGGTTCTGGCGACTTTGATAATGCGATCGCTAGCTCTAGCTGATAATCCTAACTTACGAATGGCTGTTTCTAATAATTGGCGACTGCGATCGTCTAACGGACACCAGGTTCGTAGCTCGCGACTTTGCATCTGAGCATTGCAGACAATAGTTGGTACCGACTCAAACCGCTTACTGGCTCTGTCGCGAGCCGCTTGAACGCGGGGGCGAACTGTTGCCGAATTTTCCCCTGTGGGCTGGTTGGTAATCTCCTCTGGTTTGAGCCGATTTACCGCCACCTGGAGGTCAATTCGATCCATCAGGGGGCCGGAAAGCTTTGCCCAATAATTCTCGCGCTGACGGGGATTGCAGGTACAAGCTTGGATCGTATCTCCATAATAACCGCAGGGGCAAGGATTAGTACTAGCGACGAGGGTAAATTGGGCAGGGAAGGAAACAGATTGACGGGTGCGGGAAATAGTCACATGTCCATCTTCCAATGGTTGACGTAAGAATTCGAGGACATCGCGCTTAAATTCGGTTAGTTCGTCAAGAAATAACACCCCGCGATGAGCCAGGGAAATCTCCCCAGGGCGCGGAAAACTACCACCACCGACGAGGGCGGGGCCAGAAGCCGAGTGATGTGGGCTACGATAAGGTCGATTGCAAACCAGAAAACCTCGTTCTTTGAGTAAACCAGCAACGGAATGGATTTGAGTCACCTCTAAAGCTTCGGCGAATGAGAGCGGCGGGAGAATACCAGGTAAACGTCGCGCTAACATTGTTTTACCACTACCCGGCGGCCCGACGAAAATTAAATTGTGTCCGCCTGCAGCAGCAATTTCCAGGGCACGACGGGCATGTGCTTGACCTTTGACATCGTGGAGATCGGCACAGTCTAGCTGAGGTTGGGCTAGTTTGCCTGTAATATCTACCTTAACTGGCTCAAATTGTTCGGGATGATTGAGAAAAGCGATGACTTCTGCCAGATCTTGCAACCCATATACCTGTAGCCCAGCAACCACAGCCGCTTCGCAAGCATTGGCGGCTGGTACTACTAATCCAGTCATGCCCATTTTTTTGGCAGCAGCGGCGATCGATAGCACTCCCGTAACTGCGCGTAAACTGCCATCTAAGGACAGTTCTCCCAAAAATAGGTAATCTCCTAGCAACTCCCCACTAACCTGGTCTGAGGCGGCTAATATGCCCACACAGATGGGTAAATCGAAACTTGGCCCTTCCTTGCGTAAATCTGCAGGGGTGAGATTAATCACGATCCGGCGGATTGGATAGGCGGAACCGGAATTTTTGATCGCTGTTTTAACCCGCTCCTTGCTTTCTTGCACCGCCATATCTGGCAATCCGACGACGGTAATTGCTGGCAAACCATTGGCAACATCTACCTCGACTCCCACTTTGACTGCATCGATGCCAATAATTGTTGCACTCCAAACTCTGGCTAGCACAGCGATCTTCCCGTTACTCGTTTTTGTTAGTTAAGCATGAGACTTTGGCGGATAACAAGGATCGAATGTCTTAATTTAGGGATTAGGCTTTGGGCTTTAGGCTGTAGGGTTAGAACAGAAGGTTTAGCTGTTTAGGTATATCAAATCGAGTATTGTTAATTTTTGTGTTAGGTTTTGATTGTTGCTTTGTTTTGAAAATATATCAAAGCTTGATGCGTTCGCTAGCATCGATACAACTTTGCCCCAATGCCTAAAGCCTAAAGCCTAACTATGAATCTCTCCACACTAATCCTCACTGCCCTTGCTGTCGGCATGATGTTTGGGACTATTTTAAATACTACATTCCCACTAGCGATCGAACCATTAGATCGATATTTATTAGCACCGATTGGGGCGGGATTTTTGCGGATTATTCAGTTCGTGGTTGTGCCGTTGATTTTTTCTTCGTTGATTCTGGGAGTGAATAAGATTCAGGGCACGGGGCAGGTTGGCAGGTATGTACTAAAGCTGATGACTTGTTATGTTGTCACCAGTACGATCTCGCTGTGTATTGGGATGACGGTGGCGATATTTTTACAACCTGGGGCGGGGATGACAGGGTTAGAGATGCCTGTAGCAACTAGTACTGTATCAGCTCCAGACTCGATCGAGTGGTTAGTCAATCTGATTCCGATCAATCCATTGGGCGCACTTAGCGACGGTAATCTGTTACAAATTATTTTTTCAGCAGCCTTATTTGGAGCTGGAATTCAACTTGCGCAATCAGACGCAAAGCCTTTTATCGAGTTGATGGAAAGTATTTACATTATCAGCGAAAAAGTGCTGTCGGTAATTCTCTATGTTGCACCAGTTGGTGTCTTTGCGTTAATTAGTTCGACAATCGCAACTCAGGGATTAGGATTAGTCGTGCGGCTGTCATGGTATGTTGTCGGGCTATGGCTTTCGACAGTAATTATGATCCTATTCTATGTCGTTGTTTTGATCTTGCTCAAAGCCGAGCCAGCTAAGTTTTTTAGCAGTTTAAAACCATCATTCTTTCTGGGATTTGGTACGGCAAGTTCTAATGCAGTATTGCCGATGGTATTGCAAAATATGCAAGAAGGTTATGGATTGCGATCGGAAATTGCTAGTTTCGCTCTACCCTTGGGCACAGCCTTAAAACGCGATGGCGCAACCATCTTGCAAGGCTTTAATGCAATCTTCATCGCCCAGATTTATCATATCCCACTCACCCCATCATTATTATTTACGATCGGACTTAGTAGTTTCTTAGTTTCCTTCAGCACCCCTGGCGTACCTGGCTCGGCATTAATTACCATGACCACAGTTTTATCTGCGGCGGGATTACCATTAGAAGGGATTGCTATTGTCGCGGGGATCGATCGATTGACTGATGGTTTCAAGACTGTACTCAATGTGGTGGGAAATAGTAGTAATGCCATCCTCCTCAGCCGATGGGAACCAGCTCCACCAGTAATAACTAAAGAATTGGTGGTTGCGCCAGTTCGCGAATCAGGTTACTAAAAAGTTATGAAGTAAGTCAAATTAATTTGAGGTGTCAGAGATGGTTGCTGCATGAGAATCTGTCTTTAAAGAAAAAGTAGGACATGTAAGGTAATTGTTGCAGCAGATCGATACTATCCGCAGACAGCAAATTAAGTACCTAGTCAAAATTAATTACACAAGATTTTGGCTAGATGCCTTTTCAATAAACGAATTGAGAATCATAAATATGTAATTAATTCTGCTCTGTTACTTACTAGTTAAATTCAGAACTCGAAGATTACTAATATTTTTGTATGAATATAGATTTTCAGTTACATCAACGGTGGATAGCTCGATCGATCGAGTTGGCTACAAATGCCGGAAATGCTGGCGAAGTACCTGTCGGAGCGATAATTATCAACCCTGATGGCGAAATAATTGCTGAGGGGGAAAATCGGCGCGAACGAGATCGAGATCCGACTGCTCATGCGGAAATTGTGGCAATTCGAGCGGCGGGAGCATATTTAAACAATTGGCACCTCGATCGATGTACGCTATATGTCACTCTGGAACCCTGTCCGATGTGTGCTGGGGCGATTGTGGCTGCACGGTTGGGATTGTTGGTATATGGTGCTGATGATGCTAAAACTGGGAGTGTGCGCACGGTGCTAAATATTCCCGACAGTGCGGCTTCCAATCATAAGTTAATGGTTATTGGTGGTATTCTCGAATCGACTTGTCGTCAACAACTACAGGATTGGTTTCGTCAGAAGCGAAAGTAATAGGTCTCTGATTTTTGACATTAAGTCTGAAGCTGGATGTAGGAGTGGATATTCGATCGTAAACTAGAAAAAAAGTAGGGTGGGCAATTAATGCCCACCCTTGAGGTTTTAGGTAGTGATTACACTTCCTCTGTTACTTCGATATCTCCTTCGAGTTCTAGATCCTCTTCGCCATTTGATGCAGGCACGATCGCTACTGCCATAATTGCATCATCATCATCTAGCTTTTGCACCCGTACCCCAGTTGCCATGCGGGATTGAGAGGAGATAGCATCGATCGCTTGACGAATAATGATCCCCCGATTGGTGACGATCATCATTTCTTCATCGGGATTGACTACTCGCAAGGCGGCTAACTTGTCACCTTTTTTGCGGAACTTGATCGAGAGTACGCCCATTCCCGCCCGATTTTGGAGCCGGAATTGAGTTACAGGTACCCGTTTTCCGAGTCCTCCAGTAGTAACTACCAGAATCCAAGGCCCTTCACCTGCTGGAACTGCGACATCTTCAGCTACAGTATCGTCGATATCATCTACGCCTGGATCTTCAATCGCCGCCACCATTTGGGCGATGACTTGGCTGGGCAAGATATCCATGCTGATTAGTTCGTCGCCTTTTTTGAGCGACATCGATTTAACGCCCCGTGTGGCGCGTCCCAATGGTCGTAATTGGTCGCGATCGGTGCGAAAATGGATGGTCATCCCATTCCGCGTACCGATAATCGCACTATCGCTTTCTTTGGCGCGACGTACCCACCGAAGTTTATCGCTTTCCTCTAGGGAAATCGCAATCAAACCGTTAGCGCGGACGCTGGCAAATGCCGAGAGCGCGGTCTTTTTGATGAATCCCTTCTGAGTGAGCATAATCAGGTACTCATCATCGCTAAACTCGCTCACAGGTACCACTGAGGTGATCTTCTCCTCGCGGGGAATCGGTAAAATTCCCATTAGCGCGGTACCGCGTGCCGTGCGGGACGATACGGGAATTTGGTAGGCTTTAACGGTATAGACTACACCTCGATCGCTAAATAGCAAGATCGTATCGTGATCGCAGCAGGTGAGGAAATGCTCGATCGCATCTTCTTCTTTCATCCCCGTGCCTTTTTTGCCTCTGGTGGCGCGGCTTTGGGTTTCAAAGGTGCTAACGGGCATCCGTTTGATATAGCCCTGCTCGGTGACGAGAATAAGCGACTTCTCGTTGGCGATTAAATCGGTATCTTCGAGATCGCCTTCGCTATGCTCGATCAGGGTACGGCGCGGGGTGGCAAAGGTAGATTTGATTTCAGCGATTTCGGTTTGGATGATGTCCAGGATCCGTTCGCGTCGGGCGAGGATATCTCGCAGATCGGTGATTTTGATCGTCAGCTCGTCATGCTCTAGATGAATCTTGTCGGCTTCTAATGCAGTCAGGCGACGCAATTGCATCTGAAGAATCGCATCAGATTGTAATTCTGATAACTGGAACCTGTCGATCATTTCCTGTTTAGCTGTCGCGGAATCCGCAGCACCCCGAATCAGCCTAATCACGGCATCCAAATTAGCTAGAGCGATGAGTAAACCTTGCAACAGGTGATCGCGCTCTTCGGCTTTCCGCAGCTCATACCGAGTCCGGCGCGTAATCGACTCAATCCGAAAATCAAGGAAAACGCTGAGAAACTTCTTGAGCGTGAGTAACTGAGGTTCCCCATTTACCAACGCCAACATGTTGCAACCGAAGTTAGTTTGGATCGGTGTTTGCTTGTAGAGATTGTTCAGCACCACGCGCGGATAAGCATCCCGCTTGAGTTCGATTACAATTCGCATCCCATCTCGATCGCTCTCATCCCGAATATCCGAGATTCCCTCTAACTTATGGTCATTAACCATTTCCGCGATCCGTTCGATCAGGGAAGCCTTGTTTGTCTGGTAAGGTAGCTCTGTAATGATAATCGCTTCTCGATCGGGTCTACCCTTATATTCCAGCGTCTCAATATTCGCCACACCGCGCATGGTAATCGAACCGCGCCCAGTTGCATAAGCCTCTTTAATCGGCCCAGTGCCCAAAATCTGCGCTCCTGTTGGAAAATCAGGGCCAGGGATATATTGCATCAATTCCATATCCGTAATCTCAGGATTGGCAATCAACGCCACCACCCCATCAATTAACTCACCCAAGTTATGGGGCGGAATATTCGTCGCCATCCCCACCGCAATCCCCGATGAGCCATTCAGCAACAACTGTGGAATCCTCGCAGGTAATACAGTCGGCTCCTGTTGCGAACCATCAAAGTTATCGGCAAAATCAACCGTCTCCGCCTCGATGTCGCGCAAGACAGCTTCCATCGTCAAAGCTTGCAAACGACACTCGGTATACCGCATCGCCGCAGGCGGATCGTTATCCACCGAACCAAAGTTACCATGTCCGTTAATCAACGGATTTCGCATCGAAAAATCTTG
>NZ_JANOJV010000147.1:0-26395 GCF_031418915.1 Chamaesiphon sp. VAR_48_metabat_135_sub
AGACAACGTTCAAAGTTGCGAGAATGAGCGGCAACGGTGAAATTATTAGAGCCTTCATGTAAAGCGTGATTGTCTTTGCCATCGCTAAAAATCCCCGTCTTACTATGGTAGATACCGCGCCCACCTTCCATTTTGACGAGCTTGATTTCCAAGAAGCCCAACCGAATCAGTTCGGCCAGAATTTCGGTACTAGAAAAGTTACTCTCTGCCAATCCCTGAAGAAATTCTGCCAGAGTACGCTGAATAAACTGAGTAGGATTGCTGGTATCGTAGAGCTGTTCGAGCGCGAGGATATCGCGTTCTTTGGTAAATCCGCGCCAATCCATTAGCAACCGAATTCGTCCATCAGCTTGAATGATGTCTTGGAGGGGTTCTTCATAGACTTTGAGCAACCCACTATCAAAATAGGCGGTAGCGCGACGGTAAATAGTACTGCGTTGGAGCAGTTGATTAATCGCAGCTTGATATTCCTCCAGATCTTGGGGAATATTATAATGACCCTTGAGATGCTCGATCCCTCGAAAGCTATTCGCTAGCAGCGTTTTATCTTTTACCCTGGCTATTTCCTGAAGAAATTGCTTGATGAGTGAAAGCGAACCAGTCCGCAGTAGTGCGGTGGATGGAATATCACCAGGATTTTTGGGCGCGTAGGTGATGATGTAGCCAGTGCGTTCATCAATCCGAATTAGTTTGTGCGTAGTGTCTTGGTTCCCAAAGCCCAGAAACCTGATCACATTTTTGAGTAGACTATCCGCATCCTGATGTTTGAAGACGAGCCAGTATTGACAATCCAAACCGCGAATCGGCGTACCTTCGAGGTGATAATAGGGACGCTGGCGGATGATGAGATCTTGGATATCTTGTTCGCGCATGGGACTGGCTGCTACTCTAAGGAAAAGATCGATTCACACAGATTTTTTTGTGAACGCACTTAAAGTTAGTAATCCCCGTCAGCATGAAGAAATTTGGGTGTATCTAAAATATGTAGGAGTGGGTTTATGCAATTGGGAAAAGATCGTACCGGAGATTTAAGAACAACACTCATCCAAATCCATACCGAACGATCGATTCCGCAAGGCGGAGGCTATTGCTCTTGGCGTTAGCCTGCCGGAGGCACAGGCAAACGCTCCGCTACCGCCAACGAATCTCGATGTTAAAATAGATGGGTAACGAATAAACTCCATTTAACTTGCAAATAGCTAGTTTGTATGAATATTGCCCTCAAGCCAGAACAAGAGCAGTTTATCAAATCGCAAATTGACAGAGGTAGGTTTAAATCTGCCGATGATGCTGTGCTTCAAGCTTTTAAGCTGCTAGAAGAGAAGTATCAAGACTATGAAAACTGGATTGAAGATACTCGTCAAAAGGTGGATGTGGCGGTGGCTGAACTCGATCGAGGTGAAGGTGTGGAATTAGATGTAGCGATGGAGCGACTACAACAAAAGTTTCAGTCAGCGAAGGATAGGATTTAATGAGCCGCTGTTCGATTGCCCCCAGTGCTATCCGAGATCTTGATAATATTTCTGACTACTTTCTCGAACACAATATTCAAGCTGGAGAGCAACTACTCCAAGAATTTACCAAAAAATGTCGGAATCTGGCAGCATTTCCAACTATGGGCAAAAGCTATTCACAGATTCGATCTGACTTACGCGGCATCCCACTTCAGGGATATATTATTCTCTACCGACTAATTGATGATGGATTAGAAATTGTGAGAGTAGTTAATGCTCGTCAGGATTTGGAAATTTTATTTGAGCAAGAGGAAGAATGAATACTCAGTTAGTAGACTCGATCGTGCAATTAGTTGAAACTCTCCCCCCCGCTGAGAGGGATTTAGTCAAACATAAATTATTATTGCCCCAGGCATTGGCGGAACGGCAGACTTCCTCTAGTGAGCTAACTTTAGCAGAACGCCGCGCTTTTCTACGCCAGCCTTTAGCAGAGCGACGATCTATCCTCGCTCAACAAGCAGAGGAAATGCTCACACATTACCAATCTTCAACTGAATGGCGAGAATTGATGGCTGGAGACATCATCGATGACTAACTCAGTTTCACCCCAACGAGGAGAGGTTTGGTTAGTAAATTTCGACCCAACTTTGGGTACAGAAATCCAGAAAATTAGACCAGCGGTAGTAATCAGCTCAAATGAAATTGGGGTATTACCAATTAAGTTAGTCGCGCCGATTACCGATTGGAAAGATCGGTATTTTAGGAATTTATGGCACGTCAGGATCGATCCTACTGTTGACAATGGTTTGAGCAAGAGTTCTAGTGTTGATACACTCCAACTCCGAGGTGTCGATACTCAGCGATTTATCAAGAAGTTAGGAGTACTTTCATCAGATGAAATCGCCGTTATTACGATCGCAATTGTTACTGTAATTGAAGCAGAGATTTGACGATTGGCTCGATCGAACCCAGTTAACCAGACTCCCACTAATAAATCCCCTCCTCTCCTGAAGGAGACGCTGCGCGAACGGAGCGGCGTTTTTATTCTGGGGTTCCCCCAGAATAAAAAAACGACAAGACAGGGGTGCCCAACGGGCGGGGTGGGTAAAATCTCCGCCATTCACCAATATCTCTCGATCGCATCCCCCGATCGAATTAGCCCAATCTAGACGTATTTATGGTTGGCAGGTGGTAGCGAAGATCTACTTAACTACAGATCGGTATTCAACCACGATCGCCTATGGATAAGTTAAGGGCTGCTAGTAACAAGTCTAGAATAGCCATCTATAATAAAACTGAGCCTCCACCAAATCTTAGTCGATGAACGATCTAGACCAAATCTTAGACAAAGCAATGGCTTTACCCTCGAATCAGCAGGAGATGTTGCTTCAACTTTTACAGCGGCGCATAGTCGAACGCAGACGCGATGAAATCGCCCAAGATGCAAACGAGTCCCTCGCTGAATTTAGAGCGGGGAAACTCAAAGCGCAAACTGCTACCGAAGCCATCGCCGATCTGAGAGCATTTCTGGCAGATAACACCGCTGATGACTAAAGTAGTTTTATCCAATAAATTTAAAAGAGCCGTCCGTAAATTTACTCGTCGGGATGCCCAGTTACAAGCAAAGATTGAAGCAACGATCGCGCAAATATCCGAAGATCTGGCAAACCCTGCTCTCGGTACTCATAAGTTAGAGGGTAAATTGTCTGGTTTATTGGCTTGCTCTTGTGGTTATGATTGTCGGATTGTCTTCGCGATCGAGACTGAAGAAGATAGCGAAGAAACAGTTATCGTTCTGTTAAATGTTGGCAATCACGATGAAGTCTACTGAACCAATCTCGTATCTTTCATCTAAAAAATCCCCTCCTCGGAGGGGTGCCCACCGGGCGGGGTGGGTAAAATCTCCGCCATTCACCAATATCTCTCGATCGCGCCTCGATCGAATTGGCATGAATCAGACGTATTTAGAGTTGGTAGGTGGTAGCGAAGATCTACCCACCCCGCCTTTCAGGCACCCCTCCGAGGAGGGGATTTTTGAGGCTAGTTGTACTCAGAATCGATCGGCCAATTCGGAATCGCGGCATCGATTTTAGCCATCAGATCGATCGATTGTTCCAGGGCAACGACAATCTTTTGATAATGCTCGATATCAGCTTGACTCAGTGTGCGACCTTTGCGATCTTTGAGCCATTTATGACAAACTTGATAGCCGCCAACATGGAAGTTCCAAACCGCTTCAGGTACATCCACAAAGCCGTCTTTTTGCTTGTTGATGACTACTTTACCATTTTCATATTTAGGATGCCCAGCATCGACAATACAGCCGCCACCATGTTCGATAAATGGGGATGATATTTGGTTGAGGATCGGGGATTTCATCAGGTGTAAATTCACTAATTGCTCTCCCAGTTTACCCAATTGCTGGAATAAATTGACGTTACGGGTCATCGGCACGCGAGGGAAGTCTGCCTTTAAGAATTCAGCGTAGCGGCTGCGGTAGGTGGGGGAATAGAAAATGGCATAAATGTAGTAAAAGATGGCTTCGGGTGTTGGTATATAGCTAAAATTTTGTTCGAGTTTTGCTAGGAATTCGGGTGCAATATTAGGCTTGCGAGTAATTCCCATATCTATTTCACCTGGGGTGGTAGGGTAGAGATAGAGGGGTGCAATATTAGCGTTATCAGCAGAAGAAAGAATTGTTTTATCTGTTAAATTTTCAGATACAAAGAAGTTTGATATACTATTTTCTCTACTTCCTCTAACAGAACACAGCCCTAAATTATCACTTGCAATTATATGAGCCATGATTTCAGTACGTGGCGTACAGTGAAAACCCTTCCATTTACCAGTATAATAAGTATATCTAATGTCAAATGGACGATATGTAATTTGGGATATGTTACCATAAGAGACTTTTGATTCTTTTATGTCTTTTTGAGCAAGGTGAATTTTCCAATCACGAGTATCATCACCTAATTCATATTTTGCTCTAGCCACTTCAACAGGTAAAGCAACAAAATCCTTGACTGTTTCAAAAATATCGTTCTTAGATAAATGAATCGTTAATTTATCTCTCGCTGTTGTTATCGCCATGCTATTAACAGGAAGCACATCAGTTATTTTCCACCATCTCTCATACTCTTGACGAAAGATTGAATCTTGAGGGATCAGCAAGTAGAATTTAGAAGCTTCAATATCAATATCTGACCATTCAGTTTTGCTAATATCCGAAACTAATAATTCCTGATTTTTTAGACTAGCTAAACCTTGTAAGCTCGCATGAAAGATCTTTGACATATAGAAGTTAGAGGTCTTCCTCTTTTTTCTATTGTACCCATTGAAAAACTATGAATTACTAAAATCATTTTTATGGTAATTTAACCATTAAACCGATTGCAACACCCTGCTGAATATCAAAGATATTCTCATCTTTTGAGCCATCCGGTGCGACTTCCTTCTTCTTGCTATTGCCATGCAGATCGAAAATATACATCTCATCAAAAGTCTGATCCAAACTGCGACGCATTCCCCGAAATGTCGGATTATCTAGATATCCATGATTGGTAATAAACGCTAAAATCCCCATCCCCGTCTTTTGAATCCGCCACTGCGAAAACCGAATAAACTTCACATAGTCATCCTGTAAATACTTGGGATTCTTCTCACCCAAAGGCTGCCCATCCACTTGGTAATAGTCCTTGAGCAGATTGCTAATCCACTCGCCCTTATTCTCCGAATGCCCCGAATATGGCGGATTCCCGACAACTACCATCACAGGCTCATCCTGCTTGATGCTCGTCGCCTCATTAGCTTCCGACGCAATAAACTCATCAAACAAAAACTCCGACTTGCGCGGCGCATTATCCAACGTGTTCGTCAGATACACCTTCAACCGCTGTCTTGTCTCGCTTTTCGCGTCGGGGAACCCGACGGGCGCGAGCCGCTGATTGGGATCGAACTCATACCCACTCTCCTGCAAAAACAAACTCAGCTTCAAGTGAGCAATCGCATAGGGAGCCATCAACAGCTCAAACCCCGCCACTCTAGGCAATAAATGATCCCGCACATATTGCGTCCATGACATCTCCCCAAATCGCTCTTTAATCAACCGCTGAGACTCCACATCCCCATCAGTCCCCTTAAATCGCCGCTCCACCAACTGAAAAATCCACAGTAGATATGTGCCCGTACCTGTTGCTGGATCTAGGATCATCACGTCGGGATCTGCCAATCCCAGCGGCTTGTGGAACTTATCCTTGAGCAGAATATCTACACTCCGCACCATGTAAGAAACCACCGATTCCGGCGTGTAATAAACCCCGCGATTGTCCTTCAGTTTGGGATTGTAAGCAGCCAAAAACGGCTCATAGAAATGGATGATGATATCGTCCCGATTTCCCGTCTGGGAAAAATCACTCAAAATCGCCTCCATCTTCGCTGCTCGGAGAATCCCAAAAATATTGGCAATCTCCGTAATCAATTCATCCCCAAGATCCTGTCGTTCTGAAATATCCTTAAATAACTGCCGCAAAAATGGGTTAGTTTCTGGTAACTGTTCCCATGCTGATGCTCGATCGAATAATGGCTCCTTAACCGTCGGTACCTGTAAATCTTTTTGCCATTTCAGATGACTAAATACCCGCGCTGTAAATAAAGAATAAGCCACCGTCTGAGCATAGATATCGGCAAAACTATAATCCTTATCGTTTTCAGCCTCCAGCTTGAGAAAAGGAAGTAACTCTTGCTGAAAACTCTTCAATAGCTTGTGCAAATAGCCATCCTGCTCGCTTTTTTCATCCCGATAAACTTGGGGAATAATCTGCTCGATCCTTTTCGCCACCGTCGCTAATTGCTGGGCTAAATCCTTGGCAGTTTCGAGCGGTTTATAAAACGCAAACTCCGCCAGGGGAATCGATAACATCGCCTTATGCGCCACAGGTAGAGTACCCTGTTTCAGGCGTTCTAGACGCGATCGCAATTCCGGCGAGTCGATCTCAAAATTCTGAATATTCCGCTGCTTCAGTCCACCCTCAGTCGGCAGTACCAACGATACTTTCCCATCCTCTCCATTCGGCAACAGCAGATACATCACTGGCTTGTCTGCCAAATTCCGCCCTAAATAATGCTTGTAAGTCTCTTCCTGCTTACTCTCTAGATCGTCATAAAACCGCACCGCAATCGGCGCGGTATTTTCAGCCTCATCCACATCAGCCCCAGGCCGCAAATACCAGTAATCTCGGTTGGCTCGATCGAACTTCTGCGCCAGCTTCGGATATCCCAAAAACGTCCGTAGAGCTTCGATTTGCTCCGCTGGTAACTCTTGTGGTCTAACATCCGCAGAACCTTTGTGAGCGACCCAATTGTCCCTCTGTGTGAGTAGATACATAGCACTGATTCCCTGGCTGCACTGAAATCTTTGAATCGATCGCATTTGCTGCGATGCATCCCTTTAGGACACCCAAGAATCAGTGGTTGTAGCTCAGAGGAAATACGGTAATTTAAAAAATGATTTGATACCGCTCGAAATTTAGGGTAGGGGCAATTCATAAATTGCCCCTACCCTAAATTTCGAGGATCTACACGATCGTCCTTTTCCCACTAATCCACCCTGCAACACAATTAACCTGTAGGGGTGCCCAAAGATCTCCGCTATTACTAATTATTTCGATACTAGTGCAAGCTGTAAGTTGCTAAGTATCTTGACGGAATCTAGCCGATCGACTTAAAAATGTTTAAGATCGAGTAATTCAAACTTCCGTTTCAGGAGCAGAGTATGGCAGTCAAACAACAGTTCACTAGTTTTGAAGATGCGATCGCTAATAGTGATGTGCCGATTTTAGTTGATTTTTATGCGACTTGGTGCGGCCCATGTCAGATGATGGCAAAGATTCTCGAACAAGTCAATATCGAACTAAATGGACAAATAAGAGTCATCAAAATCGACACTGATAAGTATCCTGAGATTGCTTCTAGTCATCAGATTCAAGCATTACCAACTCTAGTTTTATTTAAAGGTGGACAATCTGTCGATCGGATGGAAGGCGTATTGCAAACAGGACAATTAATCGATCGGATCGGTCAATTTTTGTAAATAGAATGTGTCGTTCGAGCCTTTCTATTCGTCATTATTTTCTCGATCTTTAGCTTCGATTTCAGTGGCTTTCTGGCGATCGAGTCTCGCACCAGATCGTTCCCGCGAGCCTCTCCTCTGGAGAATCACCAGATTGTTCACTGAGTGTAGCTCTTTCTATATAAGCTGAGGCAAATTTCGGTTCGCTAGCGATCGCCAGATCTAGATCGGCTAAAGCAAGCTTTCGGTCTCCCTTTTTGGCAGACAATTTACTTCGTTCGAGATAGCCAGAATAACGTAAATCGGAAGACTCTAAAATATGTGTACTGTAATTTGCGATCGCTAAATCGGTATCGCCTAATTAGCAACTCTTAAATCGAGGGGAAGAGCAAAGGCGATCGCAATCCCAAATTAATCGATAGGTATGGTAAAAAGCCGTATTTAAAGGCAGTCGATAGTGGATGCCACCATCTACAGATACAAAGATTTTGGTGGCAATTAATCAATCGACATAATCAGCGAAATAAGCGAAATAGCGATCGTTAAAACTCGTGCTGTCAAGATTACCAATTGGAGAGCGGTCGATAATTTTCAAAAACTGTTAGAGCACCATCAAAAACGAAGTCTAGCCGACTTTATGTATTGCGAGGCTCCCAGTGCTACCAAATCGCCTCCATGCGGGCTGATTTGAACCCGACATCCCGCCCATAGATCGGCCAGACTATACCGCTCTGCACTCTGCATGGCTGCCTCCAGATAGCCCTGCCAGCGGAATGTCCCACCTGCTAAAACGATCGATTCTGGATTCAAGAGATTAATGAGAGCTGCCAATCCCATTCCTAGTGACGAGCCAGCAGATTCGATCGATCGAACTACAGTTAGATCGTTTGCCGCAACTAAGGTACTCAATCGATCGGCATCGATGCCCAATTGCTGTAGAATAGCCGCACCACTAGCTTGAGCATCTAGTGTTTTACCTTCAATTCCAATCGGAATACTCCCCAATTCCCCCGCCCAACCATTCGCACCCCGCAACACCCTGCCATTGACATAAATCGCCGATCCAATCCCCGTACCCACCATCACCACCACTGCCACAGTTTGGGGCTTCAAATCGCTCACTACCTGCCTCAGTGCAGCTTCCGCATCATTCAGAACATCGATCGAACAAATGGCAGAAAAGGCCAGCAAGGGTTGCCAACCGATGAGGTTTGGGAGTACATCACAGGCGATGACGGTGCCTTGTCCATCGACTAATCCAGGAATAGCAATCCCAATCGATCGTGGTGGCGTAGATAATGTCTGCATAAATCGATCGATCTCAGCTTCCGCATCAGCGGCGGAAAAATCCTTACCTGTCGTTATTTGCGATCGAGCCTGAATCTCTGAATCCCTAGCGATGGCGAGCATTTTTGTCCCACCAATATCGATACCAACTTGGATCTGATTTGTCATAAAGCTCGGATATTGTTAATCGAAATCTGCTGTGTGGGTACCCTGAGAATAAGAGCGGTTCGATCGCTCTTGGTTCCTCATTCATATTATGAATACTTATGCTGAAATCAGCTATTGTTACGACGATCTCGATCGCGTCTTTACTATCTATTGTTAGTATCGCCGATGCCAACGATCGATCGATGTCTCAGGTATCAACTCATCAGTCAGCAGGTCAATCCAAACCGATCTTAATTGCCAAGAAATCCGCAGCTAATCGGACTGCCATTCCTGAATTAGAACTCAAAGCTATTCGTCAAGCTTACATAGATTTCTATCACAAGCAGAATTTGCAAAGCATCCCAAAAATAGGTCATTCAGGTGCAACTAGTTTTCATGAAATAAAAGGATTGAAGCTCTTATCTTATGGTGCTGCAAAAGGTAATATTGAAAGTGAAGCTAGGCTTGAGTATATACGTATTGAACGTACTTACAGCTTTCATACAGTAGAGGATTTAACTAATAAATCTGTCAAACGTAAAATTGTCTATAACAACTCTAATTATGCACCTCGGGTTATGAAAGGTTCTTTTCTCGCTCGAAAAATAAATGGTAAGTGGCAGGTTTAATTAACTAATGCCCACCGAGAAGTGTGAAGAGCCGAAAAATAATCTGATAAAAATATTAAAGGTTGAATTGAACACCTGTTCAATCCAACCTTTGTCTATACTAATTTGAAATGAGATAGTTTTTTTACTTAGGTTGAGATTCTTTACTAGCAGTAGGTATGTCACCTATTCTGCGAGTAACTTCTACGCCAACTTCTTCTAGCACCACTACTGGCGATAGAGTTTCTTCACCTTCTACACGTTTGACTGTTATTTTGCCATCATAAATCCGATCTCCGACTTCTACATATCGGCTGAAAGATTCATTGGGGAGCTTAACAATTACTTGCGTTGTACTACCTACTTGAATTACGCCAGAGATTCCCACTGTTCGTGATAATATTGGCTCGAGTGCGGTGGGGATTGCTGTTTTTGAATCATTCAGTGGCTGAGGTAATGGGTTGATTGCCACAGTTGACTTCTTCGGATTTAATGTTGCATTTAGCCCCTGAGGTAATGCTTTAAGTGCCACAGTTGATTTCGGATTTAATGTTGCATTTTTCACCTGAGCTGATGGTTTAAATGCCACAGCCATCTTCGGAAACTTCCGATTGACACCAGAAATGGGAATTTTTGAGATGTCTACATCGTTAGGATTCATTGCTGACTCACGAGGATTTTTAGCTGAAATTGTGGAAGAGTTGCTTGCAACTCTAGTCCCAAGTTTAACACCAGATTTAATCGCAGGTGAATTATTGCTGGCGATCGATGATGTGCTAGCTTTTGGCTTGAGTGGATCGAAGATTTCGGCAGCTTCAAAGGGTTGTAATGTTAACATCGCAAAGGGATCGGTACGACCTTTTGAGACAGTTTTTGCCCAATTATCGCCATCGGTAGGCGGAATTAAACCTGCGGCTAGTTCAACCGATATAGGCTTGACGATAGATTTGCCTGGAACTGTCGGCGGAGTGGCTGCTACCGTTGGTGCAGGCGCAGTAGTTGCAGCAATTGGAGTAGCAGGGACAGTAGGCGGAGCCGCAGCAACAGGACTAGCCGCAGGGCTAGCAACAGCACTCGGACTGGCTGCGGGAGCAGAAGGCTTGCCACCATCGCCACCACAGCTAGTCGCGAGCATTGCCAAACTGCCGATTACACCTAGATAAAACCAAGATTTATTCATTATTTTCTATACCTCGTTTCCCTAAATAGCTATACATATAACGTTGATAACAGTCGGGATGATTAGACGTTTACTCTGTACCATTTTTCGAGAATGGTTGTCTATTTTTATACTTCCCAAATTTACAGCGATAATATCGCTTCCTGACAATTAAAATAAGTCGTAAGTGGGAGAGCCGAAACTCGGCGCACGGTTTCATCCCTAATCCCTAATTCCTAATTCCTAATTCCTAATTCTCATTATTCACCATCATTAATTTCAGAACGTTCAGTCCTTTTTTGACATGGCGAGATACGGTGATCACGCTGATATCCATCCGCTCGGCGACTTGTTTTTGGGTTAGATCGTGGAGGAAGACAAATTCGAGAATTTGGCGGGTATGTTGTTCGAGGGCGATCAAGCCCTGTTGTACGCGCAGCCGATCTTCCTGAAATAGTTGAAAACTCTGGTAGTGACGATCGGGTAAGAGGTCTGCTAAATTATTGGCATCTTCATCACTACCGACCGGACAATCCAGACTAACTGGCTGACGGTTTTGGTACGCCATTTTGATTTCTTGCCATTCAGCGACAGAAATATCGAGTTCCAGCGCGATTTCCGCCTCTGTGGGCTGACGTTGATGTCTTGATTGTAAGACTTTTGTAATACTGCCTGCTTGTTGGATGATGGCAAACCAGCGGCGGGGCATTTTTAGGACAGAACTTTTATCTCTTAGATAGTGTTGAATTTCACCCCTAATGTAAGGTGTCGCAAAGGTACTAAATGCACATCCTTTGCCAATTTCAAATTTATCGATCGCGTTGATCAATCCGATACTACCAACCTGGAGCAAATCGTCGTAGGTTTCCTGACACTGATTTGTCCAGAAATGTGCTTCCTTCCGCACTAATCCCAAGTTTAGTTCTACGATCTGGTTCCGCAGCCTCGCTTTGCCAGTCTGTTGATATTCTCTCAGTAGTTGTAAACTGTGGTGCTTCAGGTCGCATTCTAAGACAGTTGTCATGACACTTTATCTAATTAAGAGTTGAGATTAAATCACTGCAAATGCAACACAATTGTTTCGGATTGGCAGAAAAAACTAATGGCAAAGATCGACTCTAAATTAAGTTCGATCGATTATCGATCCCAGCTAGTTGAGTTTAATCTGAGATCCTGTTGAATTCCATCAGTGGGACTACTAGTTCTCAGTATTTGAGATAAATTCGAGCGTTCGATGTCCGTGTTTTTACTGATTCAAAGACTTTTGTCTGTTTAATTTTGACTTACTCCTATTGTTGACGATTATTTGGCAAATGCTTGTGATATTGCCCCCAGTTCGACATCGATCTCGATCGCTAGCTCTGAGATAATAAATTCGGCGTTGCTGGGTCGAAGTATGAAAAGCTAGAAGATCGATTAAAATGGCAGTAATTAGCAGAAAAAGATCGATCGTGACTACAAAACCGCAACCAGACTCGAAGATGCCGTCGTCTCCAGTAGAACCTAGTTTTGGCTGGAACCTCTATGCCGAACAAGTTAATGGTCGATTTGCAATGGTCGGATTTGTCTTGTTATTGCTGTTGGAATTGGTAACAGGACAAGATTTATTGACATGGTTGGGACTTAGATAGCCTCAGATCTTGCACTACGACAGTCCGATTACTGCGACAACCCACAAACCAAAACAAACAACCTCCACGGCTAAATTAAGCTGTGGAGGTTGTTTGTGAGAAGTCGAGACTAAGTTAGTATCGATCGGGGAAAACAATCGGTTCTGTGCCAGATGCGGGCAAACCTGACGGTGGATCGATCGGTTCGTAATCCACATAGTTGGCAGTCGTGCCTTCTTTTGAACTACTTTCTGGTCGTTGACGAGTTGAGGCGGCTGATGCAACACGTTCATTGCCATCACCTGGGCTGTCGGGGCGAGGGCGACGACGGCGGGGTGCTGAACCTGAATCGTCGTTATCATCTCGATTGCGGTCGAGATTCTCTATTTCAGGGCGTTCCGATCTTCTTCTAGTCGAGCGGCGTTCTGGTTGCTGGCTGGCTAGATCGGCATCTGGTAAAGCGCGACGGACTTGGACGGGTTCTCGATCGTTCCAGTCATCATCATTATCCCAACTGTCATTTTGGTGACGAGCGAGGGAGCTTACTTCGGTGAGAGCTGGCTCGGTGAGACGGCGGCGCGGGGCTGTCTGAGCAAACCTGTCTTCGGGCAACTGTCTAGGCGCAGATCGACGACTAGGAAGCTCTTCTGGGTCTTCACGTTCGTTGTTACTACGATCGAATCTATCTTCGTTGCGACGATTGCCCCGTTTGGTTGGCGCATATTCTGGTTCATCATCAATTCTGGCACTGTACGCCGATTTTCGTGGGGGGGCTTCGCGACCAGCACTGCGACCACCGCTTTTGAGCCGTTTGTTTTCGGCACGCACCTGCATAAATTGCCACATGATGGTAATTAGAGAACCAATCATCAGCAATTGCTGGAAGGCCATTGCCGCACCTAAGTCGAGGCTAATCAGCAGCAGCAAACCACAGATGATGCCAATGACCGCATAGATGTTGTCAGATTCTTGATACAAATCTGGCTTGAACTTGCTGGTCAGAAACAGGGCGAGAGATGCAAGAATTAAAACTAGGCCAAATAGCAGAGCCGCAGGAATGCCAAAACTCACGGTGATTTCCTCAGAGGGTGAAACAGAACGGTTTGTACCGTTGGGACATTAGATGCTCGATCTGGCCAGAGGCTATTCGATTCTTCGTATATTTTAGCATTCACCATTACTTATGCCGATTGACCATATCAAAAACCTCTATTCTGGTGACAAGCTTACCACTTCTATTTTGGCTCAATCGACTCAGATCGTCCATCCCTAAAATCGACCGATCTTGCTACAACAAAACCTCAGATCGGTCGCAAACCAATCGCAGCAACGCAATCGGCACAGAAACCTAACTGAGGTTAAATAATCTCGATCGATCTTTAAGAACGTTGAATTTTATCTTTTTGGCTGATGAAGATCAGTCCAACAGTAGCGGGCACAACTACGATCAACCCGCCAGCAAGCAAGCTATACATGAAATTGGCTAATGAGGGTGTCATAAAATATTTTGTCCTACGATCGCATAAAAGATTCTTTTACCTAATTCTATCCATTTAGTGGCACGCTGAGAAGTATTTGCCCAAATTCGTTTTAGGCTGACTTACCCCCCAATGATGCGGAGTTGCTCTTGTCCCCTCCCCTTTCTAAGGGGAAGGCTGAGATGGGGTAAAGATCTACGCCATAATACTTAGACAGGATGGTACTTTCGCTGATTTTTGTTGCTAGATCGATCGAGTTAGATCGTTAAATTTTGGCGGTCGGATATTATTATGCATCACAGTAAGTCTTCGTTGGCACAATCGATCGTGAAAACTTCCGCATTCATCTTCACTCCTCTAGCTCTGACTAGCGTACTCTTAGGTGCAAATATTACCCATTCCCAGACATATACACCTTCCAATCGCATCCCCGTAGCCGACAATAGTTTAGGCACTCAAGTTTCAGGTAATAATAACTTCAGCATTACAGGTGGATTGCAGAAAGGACAGACTTTATTTCACAGTTTCAGAGATTTTTCTGTGCCCAGCAAGGGACAGGCAAATTTTCTCAATCCGTCGGGAAATCGCGACATTATTACCCGCGTAACGGGAGGACTATTCTCCGATATTAATGGAACTGTAAGTACACAAGGGGCTAACTTTTTCCTGATTAATCCCAATGGGTTAGTATTTGGACCGAATGCACAGTTAAATGTGGGTAAAGCGTTCGTTGGGAGTACGGCGAATAGTATAGATTTAGTCGATGGTAGCGGGCGAATAAGTTCTATATTGTCGGACGGGGCGGACATCCACAAAATGCCGAAGATCTGCTCACCAGTGAGGTAGTTTGGCACGATCCTCGCGGTGCGAAGCCGCAGCCTGTGGCTAGTGCGAATAGTCAAACCACTCGGAAATTAGCACCGCCTGCGGTGGGTTGGGTATTCGACTGGAAGGGGAAGGTGACGTTGATAGCCGCCCAGACGGAAAGCGCACCGACGGGAACTAAGGTTGTGTGTCCGAAGGCGGAGAAATAGGGGGATTGCTCCGCACCACAACCGCCCGCAGATAAATCGCGGACTAATGGTGCAAGTCTACTGAAGTAGACTCAATGGATTGACAACCCGTTTCAACGGGTTTGAGCCATCAGCCCGCAATTCATTCGCGGGCGGTTGTCGTCGTAGGGAAATCCTCCGCATGGTGGATTAGCTCCGCACCAACACCACTTGTGTACACACGGTACCCTGGATTTCGAGGCGGTTGGCAACAAATAATTAGAGTTTTGTGATTTTCGCTAGTGACAAATGAGCTTGTTATGATAGAGCTACGCTCATTTTACCTCGATCTATTTTGAGCGACGATCTCGAACATGCGAAAATTCTATCAATTTTGTTTGCTCGTTTTAGTTACCGCAATCGCGACTGGTATCCTCTTCCCACAATTACTAGCACATCGCTTCTCGTCCCAAGATGTGCTAAATGGTACGATCCAGCTCCCCGCTTTGCAAGAGATCGCCGCATCCACCCCACCAGAAGCCTGGGGTGAAACTGGGGCGACAGTACTCCCCGTAGCCGCCCAAATCATGGCAATCCGAAATCCACAGGGGGTGCCATTAGATGCAGCTCAGAAGGGCTATTTGCGACCCCTGTTTGGCAATTTGGTCGATCGAGTAACTGTGGTCTATCAAGCCAAATTACTCGATCGCTGGTCGCAAGGTGGTAAGGAAACGCATATTGGCGGCGTAGATTCATCGGCTCAAACTTATTGCGATCGGATCTATATTCGCGCCCCCCATCGACCGCATAATAGCGATCGATTGGTACTACTCGCCCACGAACTGACTCACGCCCAACAATGTCATCAAGCTGGCGGAATTAGTAAGTTTGGCGAACGTTATTTTCAAGGTTATTATCAAGGCGGACAAACTTATCAAAATAACCCTTTAGAAAAATCGGCGATCGCGATCGAAGAAAAATTTACCCGTCAGTTATGCAAAAAGATCGATTGTCCCCCTCGGAAGGGACGTTTTTATGTCAACTATAAGGGTTGGGGAATTAATTTACCTGTGAATATTTAGGTTTTAGGCTTTAGGCTTTAGGTTTTAGGTTTTAGGTTTTAGGTTTTTAAACATTCTCTAAAATCTGTGTGGCAACTCGATCGAGGATGGGCATAACAGACAGTCTATTCCCTTGCTTGACAACTAGTAACTCTTCTGCGGTGAATCGATCGCGCAATTGGGATAGGGTAATTTGGCGATCGAAAGCGCGGACAAATTCTACTTTGACAGTATGCCAACGCGGAGCTGCTAGAGTAGATTTTGGGTCGTAATATTCACCATCAAGATCGAATTGACTGGGATCGATAACTTGAGCTTCAACTATCTGCATCAATCCCACAATTCCTGGGGGATTAGTATTAGAGTGATAAAAAAAAGCTAAGTCGCCAACTTGCATCGACTGGAGAAAATTCCGTGCTTGGTAATTTCTCACTCCGTCCCAAATTGTGAATCGATCTCGATCGAGATCGGCAATCCCATAGACATCAGGCTCGGATTTCATCAACCAATAATTCACTTATACTCTATTCCTTAATGACGATTGCTTCGATCTGGGCGATATTTGTCTCGCGATCGACCGCTGTAATCGCCCACCGTAGGGGTTCGCCCCATTTTTGGAGAGTAGTCTCGATCTCTCGATCTAGTGCGCCTAGTCCGCCTGTAATGTCCAGCTCGATCTCGATCGATTCAATTATCATTTAGGGATTAGGTTTTAGGTTTTAGGCTTTAAGATTTAGGAATAGCAAAATTTTTAACATTATGTCTAAATCTATATCTATTTTATTTGCACAATGGCTGACTCGATCGATCGTCGTCGTGGGGATGTGGTTATCGTTGGGTTTCAACGATTTTAGTTTAGCAGTCGGCGGTCAGACCAATTATAGTCGGATTAATCTTACCGATCGCAACTTTGCAGGGCAAGATCTGACTGGTGGCGTATTTGTATCGGCGGAAATGCGGGAAGTAGATTTTAGTGGAGCCAATCTCACCAACGCCATGTTAACGATGGGCGTACTCCTGAGAACAAATCTATCAGGCGCGAATCTTACAGGAGCATTAGCCGATCGAGCTACCTTCGATGAAGCCGATCTGACCAATGCTATTTTAACCGAAGCCACCCTGACTCGATCGCGCTTCTATGGTGCCAAAATTACTGGAGCTGATTTTACCGATGCCTTAATCGACAGATCTCAGGCTAAACTATTGTGCGAGAGAGCAGAGGGTGTCAATCCGATTACTGGAGTATCTACGCGAGATAGTCTTGGTTGTCCATAACTAGGCATTTCAACGCGAATGGAAGCAAGACAGCTTAATTAGTCCTCTAATCGTTCGCGGAGTCTAACCGAGGGAATGGAGATGCAGTTATATTGTGTCAGTCTCACACACTACTGAATCTTGACTACAGTCACATGGTGAACGTAGATATTTTTTTTCACGAGTCGTATGTCTGTATATATCAGCCGTAACTAATTTTGGAACTAAAGGGCAATAATTCTTACTTATTCTATTTCTATCGAGTCTGAGACAACGTAAATAGATCAGTCCAGATAATGGCTTCGCATCACTAATTTGGTTGTTAGTGAGATTGAGTTGAGTCAAGTTAGTCACTCCAGCTAATGGTTCTACATCACTGATTTGATTGCTGCTGAGATTGAGCTGATTCAATTTAGTCAACCCATTTAACGGTTTTAGATCGCTGATTTGATTGCTGTTGAGATTGAGTTCAGTTCAGTTAATCAATCCATTTAACGGTTTTAGATCGCTGATTTAATTGCTGTTGAGATTGAGTTCAGTTAAGTTAATCAATCCATTTAACGGTTTCAGATCGTTGATTTGGTTGCTGCGGAGATTAAGATATTTCAAATTAGTCAATCCACGTAATGGTTTTAGATCGCTGATTGTGTTGTCAGAAAGATTGAGTAAATACAATTTACTCAATCCAGCTAACGGCTTTAAGTTAATAATTCGACTGTTATGGAGACTGAGTCTACCTAATTTAATAAGTCCAGCTAATGGTTCCAGATCGCTGATGTTACCAAGGGAGATACGGAGATTTTCCAAATTAATCAATCCAGCTAAAGGCTTCAGATCGCTGATTGCGTTGTAGCTGAGATCGAGATTAGTAAGATCTCTAAGTTTACGATCGGCCAATTGGCAATCATTAGTGCCAGCTTGTCCCAGCACTGCATCAATTGTCCTTCTGGTAGCCTCTGGCACAGATTCTTTTTCCTCGCACCATTGGGCGAAGGTCTTAACTTCGATCGGCTCTACCGCACCTGCCACCATTGGCAGTACAGACACTAAAAATACTGCTGTACCTATCGTTGCTAAAATCTTCTTCATTTCTTACATACCGGATCGACGATACTATAGTCTTCCCTTTTTCTTTCTCATTGTTTGGTTCCGGTTTTCAGACTGTTATAGTGAGTACTGTCAATCCTGGAGATCCAAGCATTTGTACTATTATTTCGATCGACTCAGACAGAGGCAGAGTGTTGCTGTAGAATATGGTAGCGCGATCGAATGTTGGTACCAAATTGTAAAGATTTGCCAAATATCTCATCTACCTTGACGATATCGCTTCACTTGTGCGACCGTGAGTAGCTAAACTATTCTTATAATAGGTATCTAAAATCGATCGCAATTAATATGAGTGTAGTTAGTCAAGTTATTCTCAAAGCCGATGACGATCTGCGCTACCCCAGTAGCGGAGAACTCCAAAACATCCAGTCATTCTTGCAAACTGGCGAACAGCGGATTCGGATCGTTACTACCCTTGCCGAGAGCGAGAAGAAAATTGTCGAGCAAGCTAGTAAGCAGTTGTGGCAAAAACACCCTGACTACATCGCCCCTGGTGGCAATGCTTACGGACAAAAACAACGCGCTCAATGTTTGAGAGACTATGGTTGGTACCTGCGGTTAGTTACTTATGGAGTACTAGCTGGCGACAAAGGCCCGATCGAGCAAATCGGACTGATTGGCGTGCGGGACATGTATAATTCCCTTGGCGTTCCTGTTAATGGTATGGCTGATTCGATCGTCGCACTCAAACAAGCCGCTTTAAACCTCCTCACTGAGGAAGATGCCGCAGCCGCAGCTCCCTATTTTGACTACATTATTCAGGATCTGTCCTAAATTACTATTTTCTGTTATCAACTATAAATAACCCTCAGTGTTGCTGGGGGTTATTTATTTAGGTTTTAGGCTTTAGGTTTTAGGTTTTAGGTTTTAGGTTTTAGGCTTTATGCTTTAGGAGGAATAATTTTCCAGTCCCTTTTACCCTTTCCCCCTTCCCCTTTCCCCCCCAACACCCCCACTCCCCTCCCTAACTGATGAATCTAATCGAATTCCTCCTCAAAGCATCCTGGGTAAGCGCAGTCGCTGCTGCCATTACGGGTTCGATTAGTGGAATCGGTAGTGCTGCTTCTATCGCCCTTATCAATCGATCGATTAGTGAAATTACTCCAGCACATCCCCAAGCTTCTCAAGGGCTGCTGTGGGGCTTTATCGGGCTAGTAGCAGTCGCGCTGGTGACTAATCTCGTCTCGCAATTTTTACTCGTGCAGTTGGCGCAATCTGCGATTTATAAATTGCGGCTGCGGATTAGTGGGTGGATTTTGGCTTCACCCTTGCGACATCTAGAGGAACTGGGAGCAAATCGCTTGCTAGTGACGCTGACTGAAGATGTGCAGTCAATTTCTAGTGCTGTATTTATTGTGCCAACATTATGTACCAACGCGGCAATAATTTTGGCATCATTAACTTATTTGGGTTGGCTGTCGATTTGGGTGCTGTTGGGCACATTAGGATTTCTGGTTCTGGCAATTAGTCTCGTGCAACTGCTGATTAATCGAGCTGTGAGTTTTTTCACTAAAGCACGGGAAGAGAATGATGCCTTGATGAAGCATTTTCAGGCAATTACTGATGGGGTGAAGGAACTCAAACTCCATGCCCAACGACGGGAAGATTTCTTTGCAGAGGATTTACAAGCTACTGCGGCAACTTTACGCGATTATCGGATTGGCAGTCAACGGGCGATCGCTTTATCTAATGGTTTAGGTGATTTGTTATTCTTTTTGCTATTGGGATTGCTGGTATACGGCTTGCCCCAAATTAGGGCGGTTTCGTCAGAATTACTATCGGGTTATGTGCTGACGATATCTTATATCATGCGCCCGATCGGGAATATCCTATCGAATTTACCGAGTCTGAGTCAAGCAGGTGTGGCGTTGCGGAAGATCGATGCGTTGGGATTATCCCTGGCTAGTCGCGCTGAAACATTAGCACGCACGACGAATGTTCGCAGTGAGTTTAAACAAATCGAGATCGATCGAGCTACCCACAGTTATCAGTTAGTAGGAGAAGAAACTAATTTTAGCTTAGGGCCGATCGATCTAACAATCTATCCTGCCGAACTATTATTTATTGTCGGTGGTAATGGCAGTGGTAAATCAACTTTGGCAAAGTTACTGACGGGTTTATATGTGCCCGATGGTGGTGAAATTCGGTTAGATGGGAATGTAATTGACGATCGCAATCGCGAATTGTATCGCCAGTTATTTTCGACAGTATTTGCCGATTTTTATCTATTCGATCGATTTATGGGGTTACGATTAGCAGATCCAGATGCCCAAGCCCAGGCTTATCTGGAGCAACTCCAACTTACCCATAAAGTAACAGTCGAAAATGGCAAACTTTCCACCACAGCACTCTCCCAAGGTCAACGCAAAAGATTGGCATTACTCACAGCTTACCTCGAAGATCGTCCCATTTATCTATTTGATGAATGGGCTGCCGACCAAGATCCCTTTTTTCGCGAAATTTTCTATCAACAACTCCTCCCCGAATTAAAACAACGGGGAAAAGCAGTACTAGTAATCAGTCACGACGATCGATATTTTCATCTCGCCGATCGACTAATCAAGTTAGACTATGGAAAGATAATTAATAATTAATAATTAAAAGGAAGAGGATTGAAATAGGTAGTTGGGAGGATCGAATCGAGCCGTTTGCGTCCAAAATACTCCCTAAAGCCTAAAGCCTAAAGCCTAATTCCATAATTTCCACCAAGATCTACCATTCCAGGGCGCACCAGCGACAAACTTTTTACCACTAGCAGTAGTGCCAAAATAGCCCCAATAGGCACCCAGATTACTATGATTATTAGCATCAGTAACTATTTGTCCTGGTTCGATCCATTGGCTGTTGCCCAAATCGTACCACTCTTGAAACTGTTGAGAACTAAAAAAACCGCCAGTAATTGAGTGAAGAACTAATGTGTTACCTTTTTGAATATAGGTTCCAAATCGATCGATCCGAATTTTTTCTGTCGTTTTATTGGTAATACTAGTTGAGTAATATGGCTTCTGTCGATCTTCAGGATTACTCCGGTGCTGGATCTCTAGCAAATTTTTACCTGCTTTCAAATCAGCCCAATCTAATGTCGCAAAAATAACATCTTCAATAATCGGGCGAGAGCCGTCAGATTTAGCCTTAATTGCCGACGCAAACAGCAAGCCTTTCGCGTCAGCGTGTTCCAATCTACCTTTACTGGAATTTTCAGGGCTGATTTCGCCCAGCTTATTTGTTGTCTTATCCAGATCGAGACTTAACTTGCGCATCTGTTGTAGTTGCTTATTCATTACTGACTACCTAAATCCACAGCTAAACTTCCTAGTCATAGGTATAGAATACCCACTCGATCGCCAGAATCGATCGTTTTAACAATTTCGATCGATTTTCCGCCTGGACTCATCCTGAAACTATTGTCCTGACCAAATTATTAATAATTAAGTTATGTTAATTTCGGGGCTATCTTAGGGTATATTATACCTACGAAGCATCGGAGACCGTACTCTAACATCGCCGACCTTCGCTCTGCGTCCAGACATCGAGCCAAAATCCCACTGTCTTGCCGACAGACACGATAGTGACCGTACAATTGGTATCGATCGTCACTATTTACACTGAAAGCCCTACTTAATTTTTACTTGAAACCGGATAAACGCGATCGGAACATAATCGTTAGACCCTATAATAAAAGTCATCTTGACAACCCAATAGGTCTGCTAACTGTATCGTGACGATCGGTATTTAAACTGGCAAAACGATTAAGCTATGTCCTAGTAAGGATTGAGTTGAAATTTGGCATTTGCCAACTCAGATTAAGAGTATCTAACGATACAATCTGGTTAATCTGAAGTACCCACTCAAACCGAACTATGTCAATTTGAACACCCTAAATTTTAATGTGAGGAGAATCACCTAGATGTCATCAACATTTTGGAAATCTGTATTAATTAGCCCTGTAATTTTGGGCATCACTCTGTTCTTATCCACTGGGGTAATGGCATCACCAAAAACTGGTTCGGAACCAGTTAGGAACACATCTGACAACCTCATCTTAAACAAAGCCAGCGGCTCGCAACCCGTGACAATTGCCGCTAGCGAACCTACTCCAGCTACTAAACCAGAAACTGATAGTCCTGAAGTTGTTAGTGAGATCGTCAAACCTGGCGACTGGCAATATACCGCTCTCCAAGGTGTAGCTGCTAAATATGGTTGCAATTCCAATCTCAACAACCAACCCGTCTCTCAAATTGAATTCGCACGTGGTTTGAATACCTGCTTGGTCGCAGTCGAACCCATGCTGGCTCAACAGCCCACCGCTGTAACCGCCGCCGATCTCGAAGTCATCAAAAGATTGACTCAAGAATATCGCGCCCAACTGACCGAAATTGATGGTCGCCTGATTGGTGCAGACAAAAAAATCGCTCAAGCTCAAGCAAACCAGTTCTCCACCACTACCAAACTCAAAGGTGAAGTTATCTTCAACCTGACTGGTGCTTTAAGTGGTTCCAATTCCAATAATATCGTACTTGGCGATCGCGTCCGACTATTATTTGAATCCAGCTTCAGCGGTCAAGATAAACTCTGGACACGATTAGCTGCTGGCAACCAACCCGGCGTAAATACCAACTTAAAAAATGGCCCGACTGGTGAAGGGACTCAGGTATCTGAAGGATTTGTTGCTGTACCTGGTTCTACCGCAAATAGTGTCGGTCTAGACTGGTTGGCATACCAATTCCCTGTCAGCAATACCAATGTCTATGTAGCTGCCTGGAACGGGATTCATGTAGATTACGCACCAAGCTACGGATCTAATTTTGATGACTTTACTGGTGGTAGCGGCGCACTTTCTACCTTCGCTGAATCTAGCCCCATCTACAAAATTGGTGGTGGTGCTGGCGTTGGTACCAATTTTCCGATCTCTGAGACTGGATTAAAGTCTTTTACAGTCGGTTACTTATCTGGTAGTGCCAATAATCCGGCTCAAGGTCAAGGTTTATTCAATGGTGACTATGCTCTGTTAGGACAATTGAATTTCAAATTTAACGATAAGTTTGAGGCTGGTTTAACCTATGTTAATAGCTATCATACTGGTGTCAATCCTATTTATGGCTTTGGTGGCCCTGCCTCATTAACCGGTACTCTCGGTAGTGCTGTAACTCCGCTAGCTAATTTCAATGCTAATGGTACTACTGCCAATTCCTATGGTGCTGAGTTTACTTACAAAGCTAGCGATACTTTAGCTTTCAATGGATTTGTGCTAAATACCAGTGCTAACAAAGCAGCCATCGGCAAACAAGATATTTGGAGCTATGGTGCGGGACTTTCCTTACCTAACGTTGATGGTAAAGGTAGTTTAGTTGGTCTGCTAGTTGGAGCAGAGCCTTACGTTGGCGGTGCTGGCAATACTCCATATCACCTCGAAGGTTTCTACAAATATAAATTTAGCGATAATCTCAGTATCACTCCTGGTTTGATCTATCTCACAGCACCTAGCCAAACTAGTGGTAATGGTGTCGTAATCGGTGTTGTCAGAACTACTTTTACGTTCTAACAATCCGATCCTAACTCAATTAGTTATTTGACCCGATTGTCAAGTAACTAAACCAATTCAGCCAGAAGTAAAATAGATCTTCTGGCTGAATTTTTTAGATATTTAACTCAAATATTTAGGTGGAATTAAACAGTAGAGTTGAGCTGTTCCAATTTCAATTTGGTTGCCTGGAAATTTCAAGCCAATCATGCCGCCCTTCTTGAGAATTAATTGGTGAGAAACCTTGCCAAATAACAATAATTCCGTCCATTCACTTAAATTAGGTTCGTGTCCGACTATAGCTAGAGTCGAGATCGAATTACGATCAGATCTGGCATTCCAATTCATCAACCAAGCAGGCAGATTTCCCATTGGTTTCAAATCCTGAGCTATCTCTAGTTTAGGACTAACTTGCTTGTCAATGAAAATGTCAGCCGTCTGTTTGGCGCGGATTAGTGGACTAGTAATTATCAGATCGAAAGTTAACCCTAATCTTGCCCCTTTGTGGCTGTGGATCTGTTTGAGACAATCGGCAACTTGTGCGATTTTTTTGCGTCCTATTTTAGTAAGCGGTCTTGACTCATCATCAGCAATTGAGTCAAGCGTGAGCGGATCTGGATCGATCGCAATACCATGACGAATCAAGTATAAATACATATTTTTGTTAATTATTTGATGCTAATGGTCGATCGATCGGATGATAACTAGCGGGTAACTGTTTATTGTCCATTGATACATCTGTCGATCGATGGGGAATTCTAAAATTGGGTGACAAATATCAAAGATACGATCGAGGTTGCAGTAGTTATGACAAAACCATATATAGAAGAATTTGCGAACCAGCGCAAACGGAGATTTGACTGGGCGGCTTTTTTGCCCCAGCAGAAAGCTTGGATTCAAACTCTAATTTTATTGCCTTTTGGCTTGCCTGTTGCCAATTTTTTAGGTGCTAGCTGGCATTTTTCAGTGAATTCGATCGTCGAAGAACGCCAATATTTGGTTGGTGTGTTCTCGATGGCGATTAATTTATTACTTCCGAGCCTATTTTTCGCTTTCCTATTCCACTGGGGTTGGTTTATTTGGAAACAAGAATCAGCCACTTGGTACCCCAAGGCACAGGCATTTTGGGCTGGAGCTTATGCTACCTTGACGATCGCGGCATCATTTGGCATCGTTGGACTATTTACCCATACTTTGGGCATATGCGGCAATCTGGGCTGGGGTGCTGTCAGTGAAACATTGCTCTGCAATCTCGACGGTTATGGCTTTGAGTCCAAATCCTGGTTTGGCGCATGGTTTATCATCGCCGCTTATTGCTATCGAGTTCGAGGTTCCATCGATGCACTCGCTCGACGGATTTTCCAAAAACAGCATTATTCCCCACGGGCGGATCTCCATGATTTTACCTCCGTTGCCACCGCTCATGGCGATCTGCCTCCACATGATGATTTTAGTGCCAATTCCATCGACACAATTGCCACCAACAGTGAAGACTAGACCGAAAATTTTCTCCCTAATGCTAAAATATGATGAGATCGCACCAGCACGCCATCAGGCGATCGCCACTAAATAAATTGCTAAACCGAAATTATCATCATATTTTTAGCCCAGAGCGTTTGTGCCAAAAATTAGTCGGTACAGCTATCGTTGTTCTGGGTTGTTGGGGACAAAGCTTGCCAAGCATTGCTAGTCCCCCTAGCGACCTTCTTCTTCTGGACACCGCTACTTTTCCCGTACTCAGTAACCGCAAAAAAACAACTCATTTAGTCGCCCAAAATCCCGCTCAACCTGAAACACCGCCATCAGAAAAGATCGATCTCAGTCCCGAAATTATCAATGGTAGCCCCGTCTTCCAAAAATGGCTCCAGGGCATCCCTGATGTCATGAGTGAGATAAGAACCGCCCCCAGTTTTCGGACGCGAGTCAAAGTTGGCTATTCCCAATATCCCTCCACTGATCAATCTGGGGGTTTTCATGTTGCTGTCGATGATGTCTTCTTCGGCAATCAAGGACTATCTGCTAGTGCCAATTACAATTCTTCCTCTACTGGGAATCGCACTGCATATGGTGCTGACGCTCAATACTATCTCTTACCCTTAGGTGGTTATCTCAATATTACTCCACTAGTCGGATTTCGCCATCTAGAAACCGATAAATACAGCCGCGATGGTTTAAATCTGGGCGTGAAACTAATGTTAGCCCCTTCCCGTGGTGGCGGTGCAGATATCGCCCTGAGTCAAAGTTGGGTAGGTTTCGGCAGTAGTACCGAAACAGGACTAACAACTCTCTCCGTCGGTTATGCACTCACCAATAATCTCCGATTATCTACAGATATCCAGCAGCAAAATGCGAAGGAAAACTACGACAGTCGGCTCGGCTTTGGAGTAGAGTGGATGCCTTGAATTAAGCGATTGAGGATAGAAATAGGCGGCGTTGGTGAATTGATATATGATGTTTGGTTGGGTAGCTATTTCTCACTTAAATTCAGGAATATATCCACAAAAGAAACCCCAGTCGTAGACTGGGGTTGTTTTGTCTTGAGTATTAAGCTTGGCATCGAGCTATTTTGACAGGGGGCAACCCCCCAACTATCGTCGCCGCAATAGCGTTTCACCTCCGAGTTCGGGAAGGGATCGGTGTGGTTCCA
>NZ_JANOJV010000148.1:0-6172 GCF_031418915.1 Chamaesiphon sp. VAR_48_metabat_135_sub
GCAATAATCTCCCCACGAATGTCGAACCTGCTAGTGCTGGCACGATTTCTGGATCGATCGGGAGCGCGCTGCAGCCCATTTTAGGGCCATTGGGCATCAATCCTAAGTTATCGGTCTCCTTAATTTTTGGCTTCATCGCCAAGGAAATTGTCCTCGGTGGACTAGCGGTAATTTATGCCACTAAACAAGACGCTGGACTGGCTGGGGCGATCGCTAAAGATATAGACTGGGTGCAGGCTTATAGTTTTATGTTATTTACGCTCTTATACGTTCCCTGTCTCTCGACGGTAGCCGTAATTAAAGCAGAATCAAAGAGTGCCAAGTTTGCCACGATGGGTGTAGTTTGGTCGTTGGCGTTGGCTTGGGTTGTAAGTTTTATCTTCTATCAAAGTGCGCGACTTTTGGGATATTAAATTTAGTTGAAAGTTGAAAGCGAAGACTGGGAATGATGAACCAAATGAAAATTTTAGCCCATAGCTCGTACTTGAAGTATACAAACAAAAATATGTGAGACCTTCGTGGAAAACGATCGATCGACAGTGTAGCTAATATAGATAGTTATCAATCCATATTTACAGGGGTATCGATCGTGAAAGAATCCTCAATTAAATTTTCACTGAGCACTTTAGCATTACTAGGACTAGCTTCAGTCGCCGCTAATCCAGCATTAGCAGATGCAGTGAAAATCAGTGAAAATTCCGACCTCCAACCTACTAGCAAAATCCAAACCAGCGAGCTAAAAGGGAATGATTTACCTTTTTTTGCAAGGTTTTTGGAAGGTCAAAAACCAGAAGCAACAGATCGTAAAGTTGCTCTAACAGGCGGTGGTATTCTCATAAAACCAAAGCATCCAGGCAACACTGGTGGTATTATAACCACCAAAAAATATCCTTCTGATGCTGAAGATAATTCTGGTGGTGGTATGATGACCACCCAAAAATATCCTTCTGATTCCGAAGACAATTCTGGCGGTGGTATTATCACCACGAATAAATATCCTTCTGATGCTGAAGATAATTCTGGCGGTGGTATGATGACCACTAAGAAATATCCCTCCGATGCCGAAGACAATTCTGGCGGTTTCGGACATCCTCGCCGTCGTCACTAGACTGTTAATAACTTGGGAAAATTAACCTATGAGTGTCCTACTTATTACTCACACCCAGGACAATGAAAGCATCGACATGGTGAGTCAAGCAATCGAACGTCGGGGGGAGATGGTGATTCGCTTTGACACCGATCGATTTCCGACGGAGGTGCAGTTAGACTTACTCTATAGTGGAAACACCGAAAAACTGTTACTGACCCAAGACGGAGCACAATTCGATCTATCCCAAGTCAGGGGTGTCTGGTATCGGCGGTTGAATGTCGGCGGTAAAATTCCGGCGGAAATGGACGAGCAATTTCGCCATGCTTCGATCCAAGAATCGCGAGCAACCATCTTCGGCTTAATTACCAGCCTCCGCGCCTTTCATCTCGATGCTATTCCTGTCATCCGGCGGGTAGAAAACAAACAGCTACAACTACGTGTAGCCAGAGAAATTGGGTTGGATACCCCATGCACTCTAATTACCAATCAACCCGCCGCCGTCAGGGAATTTGCCCTCACCTGTGCAACTGGAACGATCGCCAAGATGATGGCTTCTTTTGCCATTTATGACGATCTCGGACAAGAGCAAGTCGTCTTTACCAATCGCCTATCCACCGCCGATTTGGAAAATTTAGATGGCTTAAAGTTTTGCCCGATGACCTTTCAGGAGTTACTCCCCAAAGAGTTAGAATTGCGAGTCACGATCGTGGGCAAACAAGTGTTTTGTGCTGCTGTAGATTCCCAAAAATTAGACACTGCGAAACTTGATTGGCGCAAGGAAGGAATCGCCCTCATTGATGCTTGGTATCCCTATACTTTACCTGCTGATGTAGAGGCAAAGTTATTACAGTTTATGGACTATTTTGGTTTAAATTATGGTGGAATCGATATAATTGTTACCCCAGAAGGTCGTTATGTCTTTTTAGAAGTGAATCCCGTCGGCGAATTCTTCTGGTTAGAAATTTATGCGGGGTTGCCTATTTCTAATGCGATCGCCGACTTATTGCTACAAAAAACTGAAGGGATTTAGATCTAGAAACAAAGTCCAGCCAACTTGTGTCTTGGAGGGTTGGCTGAAGAGTGGGGTGGGTAGATCTTTGCATTCCACCAGCAAGAGCAATTCATGAATAATTTCTGCTGGTGCACGATCGGAAAGATCGTTACTTACTCTGCGCTAAAACCCGTTCGGCTAACTTTTCGGGTACCTCTTGCAACCTGTCATAATTCCAGGTAAAGAAACCTACCCCCATCGTCAACGATCGCAATTCGACGATAAAACCGTGCATCTCCGCTTGCGGTAAATAAGCCGTAACTACATCCCAGCCGCTCCAGTCGGATTTGGCATCATAACCCAAAATCTGGGCGCGTCGTCCGCTCAATAGTTGTAAGGCTTTGGATGTAAACTCACTGGGGGCCGAAACCTCGATCGCTAAAATCGGTTCTAATAGGGTTGGTTCGCATTTGAGCATTCCTTCCGCCATCGCTAACCGCGCCGCATTTTTAAAGGCTTGCTCGGAACTATCGACACTATGATAGGAGCCATTAGTCAATGTTACCGCTACATCGACGATCGGGAAACCTAACGGCCCACGATCGAGAAATTCGCGCACGCCAGTTTCCACCCCAGGAATATACTGTCGGGGAACTACGCCGCCAACGATCGTTTCGTGGAAATCGAAACCAGTACCCCGTTGACGTGGCTCAATATTCAGATAAACATCCCCAAATTGTCCGTGTCCCCCAGATTGATGTTTATAGCGTCCGTGAATTGCCGTCACGGGTTTGCGGATGGTTTCTTTGTAGGCAACTTGGGGGAGATGCGTCTGCATCGGAAGATGATACTTGCGCCGCAACCGATCGATCGCCACTTGCAGGTGAATTTCGCCCTGTCCCCACAAAATTACTTCATGAGTATCGCCATGTTGTTCCCAATGGAGGGAGGGATCTTCTTCGACTAATTTAGTCAGCGCACCGCTAAGTTTCACCTCATCATTGCGGTTGGTCGGCACGATCGCCAGCGCGTATACTGGTTCTAGTATCTGGGCTTGGGGTAACTCCGTTACCTCCCCAGTTCCAACTGTCGCGCCTGTTTTCAGTCCTTCGAGTCGTCCTAACGCCACGATTTCCCCCGCACTGGCCGATTGCAAGGATTGTTGCTGACTGCCCAACAACCGATACATCCCACCAATCCTCACCCCATTGACAATCGATCCATCAGTCAAATTACCCTGCCAAATCCGCACCAGGGAGAGCTTACCGCCTTGTTGACTATAAATTGTCTTGAGGACTTGGGCAATCGCTCCATTGCCATTGTGAGCCTCAATCCCGCGATGTTTAGCGGTAATTTCTGCTTCGGGAGCTTCCCGCAATAGTGCAGCGAGAAGGGGACGCACGCCGTAGTCGAGTTCGGCGACACCGAGGAAGACGGGAACAATTAAATCTGCACCCAATTCCATCCGCAAATCGCGGACGATTTCTTCCGTGTCGGGATTAATTTCAGCAATTAATTTCTCTAGTAAACGATCGTCAAAGTTAGCGAGTTCTTCTAGCATTTCCGCCCGTGCCAACTGTTCTGCGGCACGTAATTCGATCGGGAAGGGCACGAGATCGGGCGCACTACCAGGATGATAATGATAGGCTCGCTCGGTGACTAGATCGATGAAACCGAGTAGTTGTTCATCCTCAACAATCGGGTATTGGTGCGCGACCAACGGACGGCTCGATACTTGTTGGATGGCGTGAAGGAGATCGATAAAATTGACATTCGATCTGTCCATTTTATTGACAAAAACTAGATGGGGAATTTCCCAACTGTCGAGAAACTTAAATAACGGCGAAAGTGTTAACACTCGATCGATCGTCGGTTCGCAAACAATTATGGCTGCATCTACACCGATCAGTGAATTGTAGGTATCTTGACTGAACTCGATCGAGCCAGGACAGTCAATAAATGTCAACTGAATATCTTCAACTATCGTACTGCCAGTGCTAATCTCTACGCTCATATCCCTCGATCGAGCCTCCGCCGCACTATCCCCGATCGTATTTCCCTCTTTCACACTCCCTTTCCGCGAAATCGCTCCCGTCACTGCGAGTAAACTTTCTAATAATGTGGTTTTACCCGATAAATATGGCCCCACGATCGCGATATTAGAAATGCGATTTTTAGTATTTGTATTCATGCCAATCACCACCCCTGTGTGAGTGTATACTGAACGTATCAACTTGGGCTGTTAACCCAGCAAATATCTTCAAGCTGTACCGATAAAATCTTCTAAATAATTAATTTACGGCTGACTAATTTTAGCCATTACTTTAGAGCTTAACTCCTTTGCGATCCCCTGCGATATAAACACAACTTATTTTAATAAATCAGTCAAATAGCGACGATGCATTTGGCTATGCTGGTAAAAGATTTACGCTTAATGGGAACAGCATTTTTTCCGTTCAATGGGATGTGACTGCTAATGCGCTCTCTCTTGTCCTCTCACGAGATCGCAACACTCAAGTAAATCTCAGTGCGTACCAGTGTCTCCACAAGAATTATTACATCTCGGTACCCTTCGCCAACCCTATTAACTCGATCGGCTTAAAATTGTGAGTAACAGAACATCCCAGCAAGTTGGGTTTCTAGATATATAACCAATTATTTATATTCAAACCTCATGGGAAAGCCAACCGGATTTATTGAATACCTCCGCGAAGTCGAAGGTGAAATAGCACCCAGCGAACGCATCCACAACTGGGACGAATTCCACCTCCCCATGCCCGACGACAAGCTCCGTAACCAGGGAGCCAGATGCATGGACTGCGGTACTCCATTTTGCCACACAGGGAACCTGATTTCTGGCATGGCTAGCGGTTGCCCGATTAATAACCTGATTCCCGAATGGAATGACCTCGTATATAGAGGACTCTGGCGCGAAGCCCTCGATAGACTCCACAAAACCAATAACTTCCCCGAATTCACAGGTAGAGTGTGCCCAGCACCCTGCGAAGGCTCCTGCGTACTGGGCATCCACAACCCGCCAGTGACGATTAAAAGCATCGAACACTCGATCGTCGATAAAGGCTGGGAAGAGGGCTGGATCGTCCCCCAACCCCCCGCAAAACGCACGGGCAAGCGCATCGCGATCGTCGGTTCTGGCCCCGCTGGACTCTGTGCCGCCGCCCAACTCAATCAAGCTGGACACTGGGTGACGGTATTAGAACGCGCTGACAGACCAGGCGGATTGCTGATGTATGGCATCCCCAACATGAAACTGGAAAAAGAGCAAATTGTCCTCCGCCGGATTAAACTCCTCGAAGCGGAAGGTATCACTTTCACCTGTAACGTTGAAGTTGGCAAAGACCTATCTACTGCCGACTTATTGAAAGACTACGATGCTGTCGTTCTTTGTACTGGAGCCACCAGACCCCGCGATTTACCGATCGCAGGTCGCGAATTCAAAGGCATCCACTTCGCAATGGATTTTCTCACCGCTAATACCCAAGCCGTTTTAGACGGTAAAGAGAATAGTAAGTTCATCTCCGCCGCCAGAAAAGATGTCATCATTATCGGCGGTGGCGACACGGGGACAGATTGCGTCGGTACCTCCATCCGCCACGGCTGCAACAGCGTCGAGCAACTGGAAATCATGCCGACACCGCCACTCAAACGCGCTGCAGACAATCCTTGGCCCGAATGGCCGAAGGTTTATAAAATGGACTATGGGCAAGAAGAAGCCGCTGCTAAATTTGGAGCCGATCCTCGCGCCTATCTCACCACTGCAACTAAATTCGAGGGCGACGAAAGCGGCAATGTCACCGCTGTTCACACCGTCCAAGTCCAGTGGGAGCGCAACGAACAGGGACAATTTGCCCTCAAACATGTTGCGGGTACCGAGAAAGTCAATCCCGCTCAGTTAGTACTACTAGCAATGGGTTTCCTCGGCCCCGAACAGCCCCTTGTCGATGCACTGGGACTAGATAAAGATCCTCGCAGCAACATCAAAGCTGAACATCAGAAATACACCACCAATATTCCTGGTGTCTTCGCCGCTGGCGATTGCCGTCGCGGTCAAAGTTTAGTTGTCTGGGCAT
>NZ_JANOJV010000149.1:0-16911 GCF_031418915.1 Chamaesiphon sp. VAR_48_metabat_135_sub
GCTGCACATGGCACAAGATATCCTGTTCGAGACAGCCACCGCTGACCATCCCCGCAATTTCACCGCTACCTGCAATTAACATTCTGGCTCCAGTTTTACGGTAGGTAGAGCCTTGCGTCTGGACGACAGTGGCGAGGAATATCGATCGATCGATCCCACAATGGCGATAGGCACTCAAAATAGCTGACAAACTATTCATCACGATTTGAGCTGAAGCGGTAAATCTCGCAATCGCTGACCCGTCAAGGCAAACACCGCATTGGCTACAGCAGCGGCAACTGGGCCAATTACAGGTTCGCCCATGCCTTGGGGGTCGAGGTCACTCTCGACAAAATGCACGTCAATTTGGGGCGGAGTTTGGGATAAACGCAGGATTGGATAATCATCAAAATTCTGTTGGGTAACTGCACCATTCTCGATCGTAACTTGCTCGATCAGAGTACTGGATAATCCCATCACCACCGAGCCACGAGCTTGCAGAGCTGCCCCATTGGGATTGACTACCAATCCTGGATCGATCGCAATTACGACACGAGTTACTTGGATGGGCTGGGCTGGTACCGAGTACGACTGGGGTAAGCCAATATTCCCATTGGGATTAGCCCCTATTGGTGGACTTTGGATCGCTAACGGTGTTTTTAGCTGTTGTTTAGCACCAATCTGAACTTCCACAACCATTGCCACAGCGGTATTGTTTGAAAAACTACAGGCGACCCCGCGAGCTGTGCCCGTCAGCAGTGCTTTTGTCCATTGGCTTTTGGTTTTAACTTCCTCTAGTACAGCCTTGAGGCGTTTTCCCTGTTCGGTATTAGGTAAGTTTAGCAGTCGAAACTCGATCGGATCGAGTTTGGCACGATGGGCAAGTTCGTCGGTGAAACTCTCCAGAGCAAAAACGTGAGGAAATAGCCCGATACCTCGCCATAACCCTGTCGGAATGGGCAATTCGATTAAACGGGTACGGACGTGATAATTAGCAATCTCATAGGGGCTGAATAACCCACCGATAACGCCTAGATCGATTTGATAAACCGCAGCCAGCAAAGAACCGAGGATCGGGGGTTCCAAACTGCCAGTGAGGATGTCTCCACTAGCAACTGTATGTTCGAGGGCAACAATATGACCCGAACTATCGACATTGCCACGTAGCACGGCGTGGGAAGGTTGACGGTAGAAACTATTTTGCATTTCTTCTTTGCGAGTCCACGCCACATGTACTGGTACACCTGCTGCTTGGGATAGTCGCGCCGCTTCGACAACTGCGGTTTGATTGCCTTTGCGCCCAAAACTACCGCCCATTTGCATTCCATGTACAACGATTGGGCGATTCTTCCCAAAAACTTGCTCCAGGGCAGCTACTTCCAGGGATACATCCTGGGTTGATACCCAAGCTTCGATCGTCTCCTGACGCACATCCACCAGTGCTGTTAAAGGTTCGAGATGAGCGTGAGCCGCTAGGGGTGTACGATATGCTGCTACTAAGGGATTTTTCAGAGCCTCATTTACATCTCCCCTCGTCCGCACTACCGTTCCTTCACCAGCTTTGGCAGTCACCAATCGATCGAGTTCTGACTGGCTAATATTACTGCCATTGACGTATTCTAGCTGCAATTTTGCTAGGGCATTCCAGGCGCGAGTGCGGGTATCGGCAACTACACCCGCAAAATTATTGGCAAGATCGATCTCAACTTTTTTGACTCCAGGCATCGAGGCAACATTGCCAGGGTTAACCGATCTTAGCGTTGCGCCAAACTGGGGTGGACGAGCCACTGCCCCGAACATCATCTTGGGCACTCGCGCCTGTATCCCATACTGAGATTTACCCAGTATTTTGTCAGGCACATCCACTCTGGCGGTATTTTTCCCAATTTTGGTAAAATCCTGGCGAGACTTTAATTTCACCGCTGTTGGTTCGATCCATTCACCTATTTTTGTCGCGACAATTTTACTGTATTCGAGTTGACGATCGGATTTTTTCTTGACGAAACAGGCTCCTTTCTCGGTCATAATTTCGGATACAGGCACACCGAATTGTTTTGCTGCTTCAATCCGCAACATTTCGCGCAAGTTTGCCGCTGCTTGGCGCAAAGGATTGTACAAACTAGTGGTTGAACTACTGCCATAAGTACCATACAAATTGTCGAAGCCCTGACTCGAATTTGCGATCGCAATTCGCAATTGTGTGGGTTCGAGTTCGAGTTCCTCAGCCGCTAATTGTGCCATCATCGACTGCACCCCCTGACCCATTTCGCCTTTAGGCACATACAATGTCACACCCTGCTGCGGATCGACCCCAAACCATAACAATGGCTTGGTTGAGCCAGAGCCACCACCAGCTTCGGCTGCGATCCCATCCACCAAGCTGGGCACGATCGCTTGAAAGCCAGCATGTACACCCACACCCAGCACACCCATCGTACTAGCACCAATCAGTAAAAACCGCCGTCGAGTTATTCTCCATTGCATCTTAGGTGGACGTTTCATGACTGACCTCGCATTAATTCGCTAGCACGTAAAACATTTTTACGAATGTTATTATAGCCGCCACAACGACATAAATTCACATCCATTGCGGTATCAATTTCTGCTGGGTTCGGATTAGGATTCTGCTGGAGAAATGCCACCGCTGTGATGATGTGTCCAGTCATGCAATAACAGCACTGCAACGGATTTTCCAGAAAGGCTTGCTGCACCGGATGTAAAGTTTCACCCTGCGCCAATCCTTCGACGGTAATTAAGTCTCGATCGACTACTTTTGCCACAGTTGTTTGACACGATCGAATCGCAATATTATCAGCTAAAACAGTACAAGAGCCACACCAACTAGCACCACACCCATACCGAGTACCATTGAGTTTTAAGGTGTCATGAAGTGCCCAAATTAGCAATTCATCCTGGAGATCGTCGGGAATAGTAGCGATTTTTCCATTGAGCCTTAACTGCACGATTGTTCTCCCAAAACCATAAATATATAAACTCTATTAGTATGACTAGATTTTTGATGTGTGTAACCCACGATCGAGCATGAAAATTGTGGCAACATTTGTCACTTTAGCTGTTACCAGTCCACTATTTCCCACTTTTTGTCGCGAGATCGGGATGGTGGAAACTACCAGCCTTAATTATAAGATTGTGTCGATTGCCGTAGATTGTATGTCACTTTAAATGATGTTCGATCGTTGCCAACAAATTCCAAATTTCGAGTTCTATTAAAACTAGCCTTTCAATTAAAGAGCCATTGTTTGAGGAGAATATCTGAGTTAGGGGCGTTCTAATTGACAGTTGGGCTGGTAGAGATTGAAGATGCCGCGTCGATCGAAACAGGTGGGAATTCGATCGACTAATTGACCGTAGTTTTCTTGGGGAAAAGTTTGTACGAAGCCATGTTTGCCAACTTCGCAGGGACGATTGAGACTGCATTGGGGTTGTTTTGAGGCATTGTCATTTACGCCTGTATTGATAATGCCAACTACTCGCATTTTCTTGAGCGAGATCATCGGCGAACCAGACATGCCACCGACGATGCTGCACTGGTGACGAATTGAGTGTTTCCAGTGATAGATATCTTCTTTAACATTTGCCAATTCCCCTGTTTGACAGGTAGTGGCATGGAGAAAGGTTAGTTCCTCTTTGAGACCTTCAGAAGGCACTCCTACGACGATCAGGGGTTCACCTAGATCTGGGGGTTTGAGATCGATCTGAAGGGGGTTAATGCCTGCTTTAGCTAGTTCTCTTTGGGTTTTGGTCAATTCGAGGATGGCGATATCGTTATTTTTCATCGTGCCATAGACAATTCGCTTGACCGGAATAGTTAATCGATCGGGCTTAAAATCATGGAAGTAGTTAACGATAAAATTGGTCTTACTCGATCGATCGACGATAATTTCTCGATCGCCAGGTAATTTGCCGGCACGACCCTGACAGTGACCGTTGGTGAGGACGTATGCGGGCGTATCGGGATGGATGCCAGTAGCGATGAGAAACCCCGTACAGACACCATAATCGATATCAATTACGCCAATCCCATTATATTTGCGACCTGCGGCTGTAGATAGCATTTGCCAGTTGACGAGATCGGAATTTACCTCTCGATCGGGTATTTTACGCCCAGATCGATCGAAAATTGCCGCACTGACAGGATCGCCGAGGCAAGATCCAGATACACCGATTGTCAGTAGTAGATTGGCGCAGATATTCCAGCCAGCTTTTGACAAAAATCGCTCTCGACGTGATGGATGGTTAGTTAAGATCTGAAACTGCATTTGAGACATGATTTGCTAGTACCACAACTTGCTAAAGTGGAGAATATCTCCTCGAACGTTCACAACACACTAAATAATAATCATCTATGACGAAAACTTACACAGTTGAGATCCATCATCAGGGAGAAATTCATACGATCGAAGCTGCTGAAGACAAGCAACTTTTACGATCTGCTGCTGCTGCGGGCATATATCTGCCAACGTCCTGTAACTCTGGAGTCTGTACGACTTGTGCGGCGCAGGTATTAGAAGGACAAGTCGAGCAAGGAGAGGGGATGGGTGTCAGTCCAGAATTGCAAGCACAGGGATATACCTTATTGTGTATCGCTTATCCTCGATCGAATCTGAAGATCGTCACTGAGAAAGAAGATGAGGTTTACGAATTACAGTTTGGGCAGCATCAGCGTTAAGTCGTAGGTCATAAGTGATAAGTCGCAAATAGGGCGGGGTTGTCCGATTGACGAGCATAAAACTAGGCATTAAGTTTGAAAACCCGCCCCTTTCAGTCGTTTTAGACTCCGCTAAGATAAACTTTAACCTATTGTTAATCTTAAAACATCTGTAATTGACATATGCTTACTGTTGGTGGCTATTGAGAATCTTGGATTCGATCTAGCAATTTTACAGGTATTAGTAATCGAAGAATTCTCGCTCTCACAACTATGCTAGCTTGAGGGAACGAATTTACTCGATCCCACTCATAAATATTTTCAATCAGCTCGGAAAAAATATCATGAATAATGTACGACTAGATCGATCGACTACCGCAACATTGGCTGCTAATACCATTAGGTCGCGCCGTAATATTTCGATGGCTTCGATCTCGATAATTCTGGGGTTAGCCGTATCTGCTTGTACCCCCAGCAGCCCTGACATTGCCAAACCCCCAACGGGAGGGACTGCGGCACCTGCGGCAGGCGGATCTGCACCCGCAGGTGGTTCTTCCCTGAGTGGTGCTGGAGCATCATTTCCGGCTCCACTGTACCAACGCTGGTTTGCTGACTACAACAAGGCAAATCCTGATACTCAAATTAGTTATCAATCCGTCGGTAGTGGGGCTGGGGTAGAGCAATTTTTAGCTGGTACCGTCGATTTTGGCGCAACAGATGCACCTTTAAAAGCCGAAGAGCGGGCTAAGTTCAAAACTAAATATAATGCCGAACCAATTCAGGTACCAATGACTGGCGGTAGCGTTGTATTTGCTTACAACCTCGAAGGTGTGAAAGATTTAAAACTCTCCCGTACTGCTTACTGTGGTATTGCCGCAGGTAAAATTACCAAATGGAGCGATCCAGAAATCGCTAAAGCCAATCCTGGGGCAAAACTACCAACTAGCCCCATTCAATTCGTCCACCGTTCCGACGGTAGCGGTACAACCTTCCAATTTACCACTCACCTCAAAGCTGCCTGCCCCGTCTGGACGGCAGGTGCGAATAAATCCGTACAGTGGCCCGTCGGTACGGGTGCCAAAGGCAATGAAGGCATAGCGGCACAGATCCAACAAACGCCAAATTCGATCGGGTATATCGAGTATTCCTATGGTAAGCAAACTAGTTTAGCAATGGCAGCGATCGAAAATAAATCTGGCAAGATAATTGCACCCTCTCCAGAAGCAGGTGCAGCCGCATTTGCAGGCGAAAAAGTCCCCGCCGATCTCGCCCTCCTAGTCCCCGATTCTACCAATCCCAAAGCTTATCCGATCTCTGGTCTGACCTGGCTGCTAGTATATCCCCAACCCAAAGATGCTGCCAAGAAAGCCGCATTAACAAAAGTGGTTGAATGGTCTTTGACTACAGGTAAAGCCACCGCTACCGAGCTAGGCTATGTCCCCCTAGAAGATAGTCTGGTAACCAAGGTCAAAGCAGAACTCGCCAAAGTTAAATAAACTTTATGACTGTACAACCGCCAGCCCGCAAAGAAACACTGCTAGAAGCATCCATAAAATTTAGCACAGTGCGATCGATCGACCAAAATTTCCGGCGGGTGACGTTCGCACTAGCCATCGGTGTAGGTGTAATTCTGGTTTGGATTGCCTATTCACTACTGGTAATTTCCCTCCCCGCGATCCAAAAGTTCGGCTTAGGATTTTTGGTAGATAGCACCTGGAACCCAGTCGAAAATATCTATGGAGCCTTGCCACACGTCTATGGCACTGTGATGAGTTCATTTCTGGCACTAATCTTTGCCGTACCGCTAGGCGTTGGCGTAGCCATTTTCTTGACCGAAAACTTTTTGGAACAGAAAATCCTCCAACCGATTGCCTTTACGATCGAATTACTAGCCGCAATTCCCAGTGTGGTCTATGGCTTGTGGGGCTTATTTGTCTTCCTACCCGCGATTAAACCGCTCCTGCAAGGACTCAACCACAATTTTGGTTGGATTCCCTTTTTCTCGACCGAACCAGGTGGCAGACAGCTTTTTGGTGCGTCTCTGGTACTGGCAATCATGATTTTACCAACGATTATTGCCATCTCCCGCGATACACTAAATTCTCTACCGCCCAAACTCCGGCAGGGAGCCTATGGATTGGGCGCGACTCGCTGGGAAACCATCACTCAAATTCTGATTCCAGCAGGGCTGTCGGGGATTATCGGCTCGGTGATGTTAGCACTGGGGCGAGCATTGGGTGAAACTATGGCACTGGCGATGCTAGTCGGTAATGCCAATAAGGTGAATATCTCCTGGCTAGATCCAGCTTCAACGTTGTCTTCGCTGATTGCCAATCAATTCGGCGAAGCTAGCGGTCTTCAGAAGTCATCGCTCTTTTATGAAGCACTAATTCTAATGGTGTTGACGCTGTTGGTAAACATCTTTGCTCAAGTACTTGTTAGTCGTTTTCAGCAGGTAGAGTAAATTTGTTGAAATTTGAAATTTGAAGCCCTTGTAGGGTGTGTTAGCGATAGCGTAACGCACCACATATAAGTAACTAACGTCACTTCGGGTTAAGGTCTCCATGCGCTCATTCCTAGCTCCGCTCTACACCGCCTGGGGATCAATCCCCAGGCTAATAGCTCAAGTCCACTAAAGTGGACTGGCTAATCTTTAGTCCACTTTAGTGAACTTGATCTGCGATCACCGCACTTCAGTCGCGGGCGGGTAGAGAACGAAGCTAATATCCTTAACCCGTTGGCGTAGCCTCTCCGTAAGGAGAAACTCACGTTAACTAGGCAAAATTAATTACTTACAGATTCTATGCTGGATAAAACTTCCAACCAATATTTTGTGTAACTAATTATATATGAGTAGTTGTGGTGCGTTACGCTGCCGCTAACACACCCTACGGATCTAAAGATCAACCTACCGTAAAAACTTTAGATCGGTTCTCCCTCTCTTTCTCGCCAATCCGTACATTTAAAATTAGAATTAGCTATGTAAACTGTATGGCACTTATATCTTCTCAATCCGATCGACCGAGCAATCAATTTGCGGTTTCACCCAAGCGTAAACTGTTTGGGAACGTGATGACAGGGCTGGTATTTGCCTGTGTCGCGATCGCGATTATTCCCCTCGCCTCCATCCTGTTTATGGTCGTAACCAATGGCATTGGCGGGTTGTCTCCAGCAGTGTTTAGCGATCTCCCCCCTGCGGCTGGAATGCAAGGCGGTGGGCTGCGAAACGCGATCGTTGGCACTCTAATCACCTGTGCGATCGGTGCTATAATAAGTGTACCCTTCGGTGTTTTAACGGCAATTTATACCACCGAATTTGGACAGGGTAACTGGGTAGCTCAGTTTGTTCGCTTTTGTACTAACGTACTCAGCGGGGTGCCGTCGATTATTGCTGGTCTATTTGCCTATGGCATCGTAGTCCTACTGACTGGGGGATTCTCGGCAGTTGCTGGTGGTGTGGCACTTTCAGTTTTGATGCTTCCCACCATTATTCGCACGTCTGAAGAGGGATTGAAATCTGTGCCCAAAACCACTCGGCTCGCCGCTGTGGGTGTTGGAGCTACTAATTTTCAAAGCGTGACTCAAATTGTCCTACCCGCAGCAATGCCATTTATTGCCACGGGAGTGACACTCGCGATCGCCAGAGCCGCTGGGGAAACAGCTCCTCTACTATTTACCTGCTTATTCAACCAGTACGATATTAAAGGACTATGGGAACCTACCGCCACTCTCTCGGTTTTAATTTACAACTTCGCGATTTCTCCATACAAGAACCAGCAGCAGTTGGCTTGGGTGGCTGCATTGTTGATTCTAATCATGATTTTGGCAATTAGCATCATAGCTCGAATTGTTTCTCGTCGCAAGGTCTACTAGCTGCCGAGCTTCGATTGTTGTCTAGATGAATTTCACCAGCATCGAAAACGTTATTGAAAATAGTAGGTTGTTGTTATCTCACTAAATATATTATTTGATTCCACTAATCTGAATCTAACTCAGAAATATTAAAAACAAACCTGAACTTAATCCCCCTTTCAACAACAGCCTGACTACTGCCTATCCTCTAATCTTCAACTTTATGACAAATACTCTAACGGATCGGGAAATTGTAATTAAGACAGAAAATGTCTCAATTTTCTACGGTGCTTTTCAGGCGGTGCGGAATGTTTTTCTAGATATTCCCAAGAATAATGTAGTTGCTTTCATCGGGCCTTCTGGCTGCGGAAAGAGTACCCTCCTGCGCTGCTACAATCGCTTGAACGATCTGATTCCGAATGCTAGAGTAGAAGGTCAAATCACCTATCAAGGCACCAATCTTTACGACTCCAGAGTCGATCCGGTTGAAGTTCGACGACGGATTGGGATGGTGTTTCAGCAGCCGAATCCGTTTCCAAAATCTATTTACGAAAACATCGCATTTGGGTTGAGACTGGCTGGTTTAACCGATAATATGGACGATCGGATCGAAAAATCTCTGCGGAAAGCAGCACTTTGGGATGAAGTCAAAGACAAGCTGCAAGCCAGCGGTTTATCTCTTTCTGGCGGACAACAACAACGGTTGTGCATTGCGAGGACAATCGCCATCGAACCAGAGGTAATCTTAATGGACGAACCTTGTTCGGCACTAGATCCGATTTCAACCGTGCGGATTGAAGAGCTGATTTACGATCTTAAATCTCAGTTTACGATCGTCATCGTTACTCACAACATGCAACAAGCCGCACGGGTGTCCGATAAGACAGCCTTTTTTAATGCCGAAGCTGGAGCGGGTGGTAGTCGATTTGGATATTTAGTAGAATACGACGATACGCTCAATATCTTCAATTCACCCAAGCAAGAAAAGACTCAACAATATATCAGCGGACGATTTGGGTAGTTAAAAAGTTGAAAGCGATTCGCGCACGCCTTTGTTCCCCGACGGTTTAGCGAGACAAGACAGCGTCGTTTTTATTCGGGGGGAACCACCTAATAAAACGCCGCTTCATGCCCGCTCTCTAGGGATTACGCTTCTCCTTTAGGATCGCGAAAAGTATAGTCTGACTATCTAATTTTGCCATTCGTGCTAGCATCATGACAGCACGAATGGCAAAAATATTAAATGGTCAACTATCCTGAAGATTCGGCTGTCCTAGAGCGGAATGGTCAAGTAAGCGTCGATAGTTTGAATTTCTATTACAGTGGCAATATTCACGCGCTCAAAAATGTGAGTATGCCCATCTACGATCGCAAAACTATCGCGGTCTTGGGGGCACCTGGTGCTGGTAGAACTACCCTATTGCGATGTTTCAACCGGATGCACGATCTCGTGCCAGGAAATCGCTATGAAGGGGCAATCTGGTTGCAAGATGGCAGTAATTTAATTGGCTCACAAGTAGATCCGATTGCGGTGAGAATGCGAATTGGGATGGTATTCGATCGACCCAACCCCCTGCCAAAGTCTATCTATGAAAATGTTACGTATGGCTTGAAACTGCGAGGCGAGAAAGATCGTAATTATCTGAACGATCGAGTAGAGCAAGCACTTAAAGATGCCGATTTGTGGGATGAAGTTAAAGATCGATTAAATAGTCGTGCTGCTAAACTATCGCTCGGTCAACAACAACAGTTATGTATCGCCCGAGCCTTAGCAACTAGCCCAGAGATCATTTTAATTGACGAACCAACATCCATCTTGAGCCAGATCGAAACTAGCAGAATTGAAGAATCAATCTATAAATTGAAAGGTCAAATCACGATCTTAATTAGTACGCACAGTATGCAACAAGCATCCAGACTGTCTGACTATACTGCATTTATTGAGCAGGGTCAATTAATTGAATTTGACCGAACAGCAAAAATGTTCGCCGCACCAACTCAACAGCAAACCAAAGATTTTGTCAGCGGTCTATTTAGATGAGAAGGCTTGATTGATTCTCCATAGTAGAGGCTGCACCAACGCCAAGAAACGTTAAAGTCGGCTGAATAATTCGATCGATCCAAGCTGTTTGAATTAAGTCAATAAACATCGCATCGATCCCTTCTACCTGCTGATTATACAGAGATAGCACGTCTACTTTATATCCCGAACCTTGTCCCCACCGATCGATCGCTTGTTGCCAAAAGATCGATCGGTCGTAATCTTGGGGAGCAAGCAGACGATCGCTCAAAATAGTTTCTATTTGTACCCCGAGGTCGATCGTTAGAGCTTCATAATTTTCGTTAATTTGAGAGCGTAATCTCTGCATGATGGTGGCTAGTGTCGAATCGATACTAATTTCAGTCTCGATAAAGCTAATCACTGCCAAAAGATCGGATTTATACTTTTCGGTACTTTGACGAATTAAACTTTCAGCTAAATATCGCCCGTTAAAGTAGATATCAATATCTCTTAATTCATATTGTCCGTATCGATTATTAGTCGCACGAAGTACACAATGATGTGCTGGGAGCATATCTACATAGTCTGTTGAAAAACTATTTTTTTCTAAATTTAAACGGCTAAATGCTCGAATTTTTTGTTGGGCAATTATCACAATTTCCTGCTCGAATCGCGCAAAATCTTTGCCCGATCGAATCTGTTCGATCTGCTGAGCTAGAATTTCAATTTCGGTTTCTAGCTGTCGTTCTCGATCGACAATAACCTGCTCGATTTCTGTCAATACCCGCTGACGATCTAGATCGATATCTACCGATTCATCAGATCGATCGAGACTCCCATCACCTAAATATGCTTGCAGTGCGTCGTAGAATAAAATATTATCACAGGGGAAATTAATATTTTCATTACTAAAGACATTGTTGATATTAGCTTTTCTCAGTGCCAATCCCCGTTCTAAGTCATCAACTGCTAACCCATCTGCACCGATGACTTTTTCTGGTTCACCTTTACGGGGCATTACTAAAAGTGCAAATTTTGTATTGATATCTTTCGCTGTCGGGGTTAAATATTTACCGATAATCTGGATGACATTGCTTGGTGCTGACGCAAATCTTTCCGTAAACACACAAATTGATTCATCGCGTTCGCGAATATAATCTGCTAAATCTCGACGATCTTTGGTAGCGAGATCTAATCCTCGCGTATCGATAATATTGCCAATCCGACGATGGGTGAAGTCCAGGATGCGATCGGATAAATTCAGGTAAATTCGCTTGGGAATAGAAAAATTAGCGATCTTAGCGACATTTAAAGATTGAAATACTTCACTCAGCCATAATTTCTCATCTAGATCTGAAGTTTGTGGATGAATTGTTGTTTCAGTCCTTGCTAGTAGGTTCCCTCGTTGAATTAACTCCTGCTGGAAATCATCATATCGATCGATCGTAAAGTATGCCGCAAATCCCACAGCACAATCATGAATTTTGCCATTCACAACAATCTCTGGTAACTCGACAATATTCCGAATCGCCCGCAGGATCTCATCCGGTGGAATCTCTACTCGTGCTTTAACAGTTGCTGGATGTGTTTTTTGCCAAATCCACAAGCCAAATTCCTCGATTAATTGTTGCAGCTCGTTAGAGTCATAAGGTTCTATTTCTATATAAGTTAATTTTGCCGGACGAATTACTACTTCGCAAATCGTACTTTTACCCGAGCCAGTCGAGAGTAGTTCTCTAGTCTTTTTAATAATTATTTTCTCTCCACTTCTGAGCTTTCGTTCGACCTCAACTTCCCTCACTAAATTCAATAAATGGCAAATTGCCGTTGTTTTACCTGCCCCTACTTGTCCAATGAATACGAGATTATATCGCTGGATATTAATAATTCGCTGAATCTTGGTTAGTCTCGCACTTATATCTTGTAAGGCTTTAATCGAAACTAAGGAGCTGAGATTCTGTAAATGCTCTCTATTGCCGATCTCGCTATTGATGTCTGTTTGAAGAGTGTCAATAATGACATTAATTTGCTGTGCCTCGATCGGTAGCATCTACTCACCTAGTGGGGATAATCTAACTGCTAGTATTATGCCCAAGTTTCACCGGAACTATCATTGCATCTGGTAAATTGGTATTCTCAAGATCGTTTATCGAATGTCCAATTTGAATCAATCCCAAACGCCAATTATAGATGGACTGCAAGCGTGGATGTCTAAATCTCACGCACCCTTCTATACCCCAGGACACAAGCGGGGTATTGGTATGAATCTCCTATTGAAAAATCGCTGGGGTACCGATGTCTTTGGTTGGGATTTACCAGAATTACCAGGATTGGACAATCTCCACGCACCATCAGGAATCATCGAGCAAGCGCAAAATCTAGCCGCAGAGGTATTTGGCGCACAGCAGACATGGTTTCTCGTCAATGGTTCGACAGCAGGCGTAATTGCCGCAATTTTGGCTACCTGTGGCGAAGGTGAAAAGATTATATTACCGCGCAATATTCATTCCTCCGCCATCGCTGGAATCGTCCATGCAGGTGCGGTGCCGATTTTTATCAATCCAGAATATGATGGTGGATTAGATATTGCTCATAGCATCACGCCAGAGTCGGTAAAATTCGCCCTAGAGCAGCATCCCGACACAAAAGCTGTAATGCTGGTATGTCCGACTTATTACGGCGCGTGCGGCGATCTAGCCGCCATTGCGGAGATCGTCCACAGTTACGACATTCCGTTATTAGTCGATGAAGCGCACGGAGCGCATTTTGGCTTTCATCCAGATCTACCCCCTGCGGCATTAACTGCGGGTGCAGATTTGACGGTGCAATCGACACATAAACTATTAGGTTCGCTGACACAATCAGCAATGTTGCATGTTAATAGTAGCCGCATCGATCGAGATAAAATCAGTCGATCTTTACGTTTGCTTCAGACAACTAGTCCTAGTTATTTGCTGTTAGCTTCTCTCGATGCTGCTCGTCAACAAATGGCACTGCACGGTGAAGAATTAATGTCTAGGACGCTCGAACTAGCGAAAATAGCGAGATCGAAGATCGCCCAGATCGACGGACTTTCAGTAGTTGAATTAGATACGTCGGCTCCAGGCTACAAATATCTCGATCCAACTCGTTTAACAGTGACAGTGACAGGTTTAAACCTAACTGGATTTGCCGCAGATGAAATTTTAACAGAGCAGTTGGGAGTCGTCGCTGAATTACCGTCACTACGGCATTTGACCTTTATTATTAGCTTAGGAAATACGCGTGAGGATATCGATCGGTTAATAGGGGCATTTACCGAATTAGCTACAAATCATGCTGAAGCTAAATATCTGGAATTACGATCGATCGATCCACCAGATACAATTATCACAGAGATGGCGATCGCACCGCGTCAAGCCGATCGTTCGCGTCATCTTAGTATATCGATTGATGACGCAGTTGGTAAAATTAGTGCAGAATCAATTTGTCCCTATCCACCAGGAATTCCCGTCTTAATTGCTGGGGAAATCATCACGATTGAAGCTCTAGATTACTTGCAATCGATCGTCGATCTTGGTGGTGAAATTGTCGGCTGTAGCGATCTAGATTTAACAAAAATTAAAATAGTAGATTTGTAGAGATAATCCTCTTTGTTAGAAAGATATTGGTGAAAATTAATTCTAAATTAATGCATTTATTAAAGAGAATCAAGCTGGGGAAGAGAGGTAGAAAACGTTGCTACTGGCTAGTGACTATCGTGTTCTTAGCTCTGAATATTTTTGCGTGTACTTATGCCTATATTCTGACGCATTTTCGCTCTCCAGGACAGTTTAGCTTAGGACTTTCTAGACCTAATAGTCCTAAATTACCGACCGATCTCGGACTCCAATATATTACCCAGCGCATTACCATCGGTCAAACCGAATGGTTAGAAACTTGGTTTATTCCAGTCAAAGACTCCACTTCAAAAGGAACAATAATCCTATTTCCTGGAAGCAAAAGTAGTAAAGCACGACAACTACTCCCGCCAGTTCAAGTATTTCACGAACTCGGCTACGATACACTATTGGTTGATTTTCGCGGAGTCGGCGGCTCTAGCGGTAATACAAACACCATTGGGATGCGGGAAGCTGAAGATGTAGCGTTGAGCATGAGCTATGCCCAAAAATCGAAACTAAAACGTCCGCTAATACTGTATGGAATCTCGATGGGTAGTGCTGCGATTCTCAAGGCGGTATCGCAGGGAGAAGTTACTCCCGACGCAATCATCCTCGAAGAGCCATTTGCTCGCCTTACAAATGCCGTTGGCAGCCGAGTGAGAGCGATGTCTATCCCTTCATTTCCACTTGCAGAACTAATCGTTTTCTGGGGTGGCGTTCAACATGGATTTAATGGCTTTGCTCACAATCCAGTCGATTATGCTAGTCAGGTGAAATGTCCAACTTTAATATTACAGGGCGAACTCGACCAGTGGACGACAAAAGCTGAGATCGATCGAATATTTGAAAATTTACGAGGTTCTAAACAGTTGAGTATTTTCCCCAATACAGGGCATAATTTACTAGTAACTATCGATCGAAAACGCTGGAAACAAGATTTGGAAAGGTTCCTCAAACAAGTTAAAAAGTGAGCTAATCTTTTAGCTGCAGAATAATTTGACTACTCCCAATAATCTTCCCACTTATCTACAATCTCTACACCGAAATCCTCAAAGACATCGCATCTCACCCAAATATTACCAAAATGGAGATTTTATCAATCCGAACTCAATCGACTAGCAATTTAGATAGAGACTATTTGCGATCGAGTTTTGTAGCGTAGGCGATTCCCAGTTAAGATGCCTATGGTGTGAGGTAAAACTCGATTCTCCAAAGGAGAAGCTACTTGTAGTGAGTGTAACCAAACTATGCCAACGCACTGAATTACAATCACATATAAATAACTATGTTAAATACAAATGCTGTTTTGGAAGTACTCAAACCTGTCCAGGACCCAGAGCTACAGAAGAGCCTGGTCGAACTGAATATGATCCGCAATATCCAGGTGGATGGAGGACTAGTTAAATTTACAGTAGTATTAACCACTCCCGCTTGTCCCCTGCGAGAATTTATTGTCGATGAATGCAAACAGGCCGTTAAAACGCTTCCAGGCGTGACAGATGTCGAAGTTGAAGTTACTGCCGAAATTCCCCAACAGAAGGGATTACCAGACCGTCAAGGTATCGATCGAGTCAAGAATATCGTCGCCATCTCCAGTGGGAAAGGTGGTGTGGGTAAAAGTACGGTAGCGGCAAATGTTGCCGTCGCCCTCGCGCAGTTGGGTGCTAAGGTAGGGCTGTTAGATGCCGATATCTATGGCCCTAATGCACCATTAATGTTTGGTTTGAGCGATATTCGGTTGGTACCAACTGAAGATGGTAGCCTCGAACCTGCATTCAATCATGGTGTCAAAATAGTATCGATGGCATTTCTGATCGATCGAGATCAGCCTGTAATCTGGCGTGGGCCGATGTTGAATGGCATTATCCGCCAATTTCTGTATCAAGTTAATTGGGGCGAATTAGATTATCTGATCGTCGATTTACCACCAGGAACTGGCGACGCGCAACTTACCCTCGCTCAAGCGGTACCAATGGCTGGAGCCGTCATCGTCACCACCCCCCAAGCCGTCGCTCTCGCCGATGCCCGAAAGGGGTTGCGAATGTTTGAAAAATTCACTACAGTGCTCGGAGTAGTGGAAAACATGAGCTACTTTATTCCCCCAGATATGCCAGACAAACAGTATGATATCTTCGGTTCTGATGGTGGCGAGAAATTTGCCACCGAATTAGGAGTAACCTTGCTAGGTAGAATTCCCCTCGAAATCCCCGTCCGCACTGGCGGCGACAACGGCATCCCGATCGTCATGTCCCAGCCAGAATCAGCTTCAGCGAAGGCTTTGGTCAGTATTGCCAAATCGATTGCTGGAAAAGTCTCAATGGTAGCTTTAAGTCAGTAATCCAATACTTTAGATCGATTCAAGGGAAGGGTGGGGTGTGGGAGTAACGGAGTTGGGGCGTTGGGGAGTAAAAAGGTAATAAACACACACCCACACCCCCACACACCCACACCCCCATACCCCACACACCCACACACCCACATCCCCACACCCCCAATACCCCACACCCCGAAGCATGTACAGCAACTCCTCCAACCGCGCCCCCTGGCAAGATTTATTTATCCATTGGCAGCAAATGGACTGGCTGCTAATATTTATGGTTCTGGGTTTAACCTTCTTTGGGGGAGTGATGATTCGCAGTACCGAATTGAATCAGCCAGTCACTGATTGGTGGCAACATTGGATATTTGGTGGAGTTGGGCTGCTAATTGTTTTCGGAATTGCCCGAATTTCATACAATCATCTGTTGCGATGGCACTGGATTACATAT
>NZ_JANOJV010000150.1:0-3000 GCF_031418915.1 Chamaesiphon sp. VAR_48_metabat_135_sub
TTCAGGGGATGATGGAGCGCAAAAATCATTATTATGTGGAATCGATCAAAACTATTACCCCCCAAAATATCTTCCCAGGAGCCGTTGAATTATTAACAGAACTCCGACAAGCGGGACTCAAAATCGCGATCGGTTCTGCGAGTAAAAATGCCCGCACCGTCATCGATAAATTAGGTATTGGTCATCTGGTGGATGCGATCGCCGATGGTGATAGTGTCGAGCCACCTAAGCCAGCTCCAGACCTATTTTTGTATGCTGCTCAACAGATCGGACTTGCTCCCGATCGCTGTGTGGTAGTTGAAGATGCCACCGTGGGCGTTCAAGCGGCGATCGCGGCGGGGATGAGATCGATCGGCATCGGCCCCATTACTCGCGTTGGAGCCGCAAGCATCGTGCTACCAAACCTGATTGGCGTTCACCTAGTCGATCTTCAAACTCAATTAAAACTAGCTCCAGAAAAAACCATCCAACCGACACGCAAAAAAAATCTGGAATGAATAAAACAACAGTTAAAATAATTAAAAAAACACTCGTTATTCTAATTATTGCTGTTAGCTAAAATATTAATTCGCAACTTGAGTTTAAATTCATGACACAAACTAAATCAACCTGAAAATCGAATCATAGACGATCACATAATAACTGAAATTTACGATACAGCAGTTAGTTAATAAACTCGTAACCACAACTGCCAAATCGAATACTAAATACATCAATAAATCAGATAAAACAAAGGAAAAACAAATGATTAATATTCTAGATAAAACTGACACCGAAATCAAAACTGATGTATTGTCAGAACTCAAATACGATCCCAGTCTCAAAGTCACAGAAATCGGTGTCTTAGTCACAGATGGCGTTGTCACACTCAATGGCTACGCTACCAGCTTTGACGAGAAATTGGCAGCCGTCCATGCAGTTAAACGGGTGGCTGGGGTGTTGGCGATTGCTGATGATATCGAACTCCATATCCCCGATGCCAACCACCGCACTGATAGCGAAATCGCCGCAGCCGCCGCTCACAAAATTGCCTGGGCTACCACAATTCCCACCGGAACTGTCGAGATCACGGTGCGGAATGGTTGGATTGTTCTCGAAGGTGAGGTGGAGTGGTGGTATCAAAAGAATGCAGCCGAAACCGTCATGCGATCGATCGCAGGCGTTCATGGGGTATCAAATTCAATTTCAATTAAACCCACGGATAAAATTCCCGCAGTTGGCATGGATATTGAAGCGGCATTTGCTCGCAATGCCATGTTAGATGCCAGCAAAATCCGCATCGAGATTGTGGGTAGCAAAGTCATCCTCCACGGCACAGTGCGGACGCTTGCCCAGCGTGAGGAAGCCGAACGCATTGCCTGGGCTGCTCAAGGCGTGTTTTCGGTGGAAGATCATCTCGCCGTCAAGTGGTATACAAATGGAGATTAGCAATAGAAATCAAGATGAATAATATGACCTTCTTTTTACTTAGGGTAGGTAATGAAACAACTGTTGCATAACTTACTTTAACAAAGAGCAGGGGTTTAAATCCCCCACCCTAAAAACCCAATTATTAATTCTCAATTCCCGAAGAGATCGATCGCATTAATATCATCTTCTAAATCAGCTTCAGCAATGAGTTCATCCTCAAGATCGAATTCAGCCACCAGTGATTCATAGGAGTCAGGTAGTTTACCATTAGCAACCATCCTTGAAAAAACTTGATAACAGTCGCGACGGTCGCCTTCCTTGCGTGGAAAACCCAGCCACAGGATAATAATTACTTTCCGAGTAGCAAAGGCTCTGAAAAATAGCCGATAGCGTTGCGGTAGACCCATTTTCTTGAGCCTACCATATCGTTCGAGTGGCTTTCGCAGTCCAAAATGACTGGCGAAAGGATCTAACGAGATTTTGTCCCTGATGCCGGAATCAATCGCTTTAAGCAGTTTGACATCAGGATGGGTGACAAAATCTTTAGGGTCTAATTTCGATTTCAGTTTGACCACCTTGGCGGTTAAGTCCTCCCATTGAAGGTGAAAATCGGTGTAGAACAGAATCGTCCAACCATTGGCATCGAATGGGTTCATTCATCTTCATCCACAACGACACCAGCCAGTAATTCATCCATCTCGTCAGCCATTTCTTGGGTGTAGAGAGTGAGTGAATCCGGTTTAGCAATCGCAAACTTCAGCAACGAATCTAGGAACAGCTTCATCATCAGGCTTTCATCATCATCTAGGTCGGATTCTAGCGATCGATCGGGTTCCAGATGCACCAGAAAGGTGTTCTCATCGATCATTTCGATATGACCTTTAGCAGTCACCAAATGGGGATGGTCGTGAGAGAAGGCTTTAGGCAGACGAAACCCGTCTTGGCTGCCGATTTTAGCTGGACTAATGGGATAACTTTTAGATGGCATAGATCGTCAAATATTATTACAAATCATTATAACAAAGTTGAATTAATTACCCCCGTATTTCCGACTCATCGTTTCAAATTTCCGCTGTTCCCCTGCTTGTTTACGTTGGCGATAGCGTTGTTGTGCCTCCACTAATACCGCTGCCATCAAGTCTGGATTTTGAGTGCAAGCCAGATAAGCCGCTTCCAAAAACGTTTCTCTCGTAATCTTACTCTTACTACACACCTGCTCTAGCTCCGAATCAATGTCTCGATCGATTCGGAGTGTCCGCCGCACCGCCTCTCGTTCTTGGATGTCTTGGGCTAGTTCTGGTTTGGTCAAATTAGCTTGACTAACTTCAGCTATAACGTCTTGACTAATTTCAGTCTTTACTGAATGACTAATTTCAGTTTTTGTGTCATCACTAGAATCCGTCAATGATTTGTTTCGCGCCGGAACCGTTGCTCTAGTTCGATCTTTCAGCCGACTAAAAGCATCGTTTGGAGAATTACTCATGAATTTGCACCCAATAATCGGACAATTTCTTCAAAGGGATATTCGAGTTGGGGATGTCCCAATTCTGAAGGTAGTTTGTTTTGGTCGATCGTCTTCTTGAATTGTTC
>NZ_JANOJV010000151.1:0-1782 GCF_031418915.1 Chamaesiphon sp. VAR_48_metabat_135_sub
TCCCAAGTGCGGGGCTATAGTCTCGATCCCAAGATTGGTGCTTACTATATTAAAGGTACAGTCACTCCCCTCAACCTCCAGCAATACTTTGCCACTCACGGTGTCGATGTAGATGTGGATCTCGTTCTCACTACCTCTATGCTCAAAGGTTTAGGCGGTGGGAAACTCCCCTCTGAAATCGGCATCCATGAAGTCGATCCTACGGATCTATTTATCACCAGAACCACAAATTTTCGCCAAACCACTGCCAAACTCGGTTCTGTCCAGGACTTGTACGCTGTCGGATTAGCAAAGGATCTGGCTATTCCCGTTCAAACGGCAATTCAAGACTTGCAGCAGAAGCAGATGGATCTCATCAGTCTAGCTGAAGACTATGTGCGTACCTTTAAAATCTCCCAACAGGAAGACATCAGAAAAGGTAAACCAGAAGTGGAACTACCAGGAAATATCGCCTTTATCGACACGATCCTCGAATCGAAGAACTGGGGGCTGCTCGAACTCCCTAGCGTCCGCGCTAACCTCCAAGAGTATGTCGATAGCCAAATTAAAAACATCAAGGAGGGTGCAATCCCATCGCTCCGTGGTGAATTTCGCCCGATTGTCGTTTGTGGCGAACTCAAGCATAACCAAATCGCTGGAGCGGGATTAAATACTGGCGATAAGCACGTCGCCCTGCGGTTTCCCGTTCTCAATCGCGGACAAGTACAGGCGGTAGAAGTCAATAACGATATTTCCTTCTTCCTCAATCCCAAACTGGAAGGAGTCATTCCCGATGCGATCTATGTCGGTCGTCAAACACTGGCAGAAATCGAGCAGGATAACCCAGAAACCTATCAACAGATTATCGAAGAGTTTGGATCGATCGAAGCCGCACAAGCATCTTGGCGGACTAATTTGGAGGCGATGAAGGCAGATTTCGATGGAGATGAAATCGCTTTATTTGCCGAGCAAGATTATCCCAACTTTTATGCAGAAGTCGTCGATAATTTGACTCCAGAGAAGTTGATGCACTTTGTCTCCAAAGATGAGAAGCAGCAAATTCAAAGTGAAGATTTGCCAAAAATGGTGGTCGAACGGCTCAAATCCTATGTAGGTGTCATTAATACTGAACTGGGTCAAATCAATAAACTCTATGCCAGCTTAGATTTTATTATTGCCAGTACCGAGGGAGAGCTATCACCGAAGGAGCGAATCAATGGAGAAAAACTGCAAGCTGAGACATTACAACTAATTTTCGGTGCCTACCAAAAATATCGCACAGACGCAGAATCAGTAGTCAATCCAGATGAATCTGTATACTTGACCGTTCCGCAAGACTTACAAGCCACATTTGAACAATTTGCACCATTTTATAGCGTTGACTTCATCAAGAGCCAAATAGATGATCCTCGCGCTCAAGCTAACTATCTGTACAAGGTGAAAGAACCGATTGGACAGTTATTGGGAGCTTATCATGCAGCAATTCTGGTAGCTACACCCATCAATCAAAAGAAAGGAATTGTTTTTCCTCCAGACTTGATTAGGGATATGCAGCAAGTCAATTACATGAAGTTGGGGAAAATTCGTGAAGGTAAAGTAGATCCAATTTTACTGGTTGATTACCTCGATCGATATGCTAGCATTCACGAGCGGTTGAACGAGATCATCGATCTATCTCAACCGATAGTCGGGAAAATCTCAGACATCGATCCCGACACTAATCTGCCGATAACTCGGACTGAGAACATTAATTTCCCCCCCAACCATCCTTACGAACCCGCTCAGGCTGTCACCTATTTACGG
>NZ_JANOJV010000152.1:0-6368 GCF_031418915.1 Chamaesiphon sp. VAR_48_metabat_135_sub
AGATTGGCATTGCGGATAATAGCTCCGTTCATTTAGACAACAGCCAAGAAACTCCTTTCCAAATTAATCCCACTGAGTTCACATCCACTGAGATCGACAGCATCATCCGCTCCAATCCAGACAACTGGAAACTCTCTCTCCCCAGCAGCATAACGAGCCAACAGTTCCTCAACACTGAGCTTTTTTCTCAAAATTCAAATCCCCAAGTATTCAACATTGAATCTATAGCAGCAAACATCTGGAGTAACCCATTTAATTCTACCACTTCAATTAAATTCAACTTTGCCATTACCAACCTCCCCACCGGACAACTAGCCGAAGGCACCATCACCAGCTACAACCCCAACGGCACCCCCAAAACCGCCACCATCAGCATCGACGACGATGCCAACGGAGTCGGCTGGTTCATCGACAGCACACCACAGGATAATAGCGAATTCACTGGAGTAGACAACTACTTCCAAGCCACCCCCAACAGCGCAGCCTCTGGTAAATACGACCTCCTCACCGCCATCCTCCACGAAATGGGGCACACCTTCGGCATCATTAACGGCTACAGCGAATTCGACAAACACATCAAAAACGGCAAATTCATTACCACCGATTCACCCACTGGAGCTAAAATCACCCTCACCCCCGACGGCTCCCACCTCGATAGCACCCTCTACCCCTACGATCTCATGAACACCAGCCTCAAACCAGGCATTCGCAAACTCCCCTCCGCATTAGATCTCTCCCTCCTCAATAGCCTCTGGAGTACTGAGTAAATGCACTACGATAATATAGGGATAACTCGCTGGTTGTCGATCGCGAAGATCGGAACAACTCGATACTCGCTTGATTTATTACAGTCGATCGCAGTTAACTCTCGATCGATAGTAAAGATGGTAACTCGATCGAGCGATCCAGTGATAAAGTAATACAGATCCTTAACTACCGATCGCCAATTCAAGAATGTCAGAGCCAATCCGAGTATTAGGTTATCATGGAACCAGTCGATCGAAAGCCAACTCAATCCTCACTAATGGATTTAAAGTAAGTGACAACGACTATGACTGGTTGGGTAAAGGAGTATATTTTTTCCAAGATGCGCCAATTCGAGCCATGCAGTGGGCAACTCAACAACATCCACAACAGCCCGCCGTCATCCGCGCTCTAATTCGACTAGATAACTGTATAGACTTACTAGACATTAAGTGGTTTCCACCCCTAAAAATCGTCTACAATTCCTTTAGAGAACAATATCGCCTGACCAATCGCCCCCTACCCCAACAAAACCCACAGCATTCCAAAGCTCATCGTCTAGATTGTGAATTCTTCAACTACACCACCGAAATGCTGCATCGTCGTGGACAAGATGTCGAAGTAATTAGAGCGGTATTTGTAGAAGGAGAGCATATCTTTCCCAACTCAGCAATTTTCGATCTAGCCCACGTTCAAATAGCTGTGACAAATACTGATTTAATTGAAGAATGTCATTTACTTGAAATAGATTTACTTGAAACAGAAGGAATCATTTGAAATATGCTAGATTTTCAAGCGGCAACCAAAATAATGACAGAACACTTTGCCACATTAACCCCCGAACAATTTTTAATTAACTTAGAAGAATATTGCCCAGAATTGTTTCAAGAAAGCTCGGCAAATCTCGACATAGAGCAACTTAGAAATACTGAAATTTATCAACAGGCTGAAAAGGAAAGTAAGTTAAAAATTGTCCCGAAGTTATTAGCAAAAGGATTGAGCATTCAAGAAATAGCTGAATTATTAGAGTTAGATCTAGAAACTATTAAAGAGGCTAGCAGGATCGCTTATTAGGACGGATTACCGATATTGTCACAGATCGAGGTGGCGATAGTAAATATGTCACCGCCCAGATTTTAGGCGCGAAATTTAAACCAGGCGCGATAGTTAAATTAATTCGTCCAGGTATTTCCGAAGGGTAATGTTCCAGACATGTTGTTTAAGGAATGTTTAAACCGAAAGCGACACGATTGATAAACAATCCAATTACCACATCATGCATCACAACTGACTTAGAAAAACAAATCGTCCTTCGAGCCAATCGTTTAATCCGCGTTCGCAAAGTTAAATGCTTGCGCTCAATTTTTTGCGTATTTCGTTTGCTAACAGTATGAAACACAGGATCTATATGCCGTTCGTAAGCACCCCATCCATCAGTATAAAATTGCGTAATCCCAAATGGTTCTAATAGAGATTTTAGCTCAATAAAAGCCTTATCCTTTCGGTCTGCCAGTACATAAGCTAACACATCACCACTTACATGGTCGATTGCCCACCACAACCACCTTTGTTGCCGCTTGGATTGTACGAAACTCCACATCTCATCTAATTCTGCCTCCACATCTGCATCATCCGCACAGCAAAGCCGAACGATCGTTTGATTCGGTTTCAACCGCTCCAATACCACCTCATTCACTGCTTGCAACTTGGAACTTTTTTTTGAGGTTTTCAATTACAGTCGTAGGACTTATTCCCAACACCCTTGCTGTATCTCGAATACCGCTACCATTAATTGCCATCTCACCAATCTGCTGCTGTACCTGGAGTGAGTAGGCAGCGTAACTATAATCGCAAATAAATGTCCCGCGCTCGCATTCCAGTTGTTGGCAGCGATAACGCTGTTTACCTTGGGCTGTTTTACCATGCTTAATTACTTCAATTTCATCACACCTGGGACAATGAATAGGCTCCAATATCATCCGATCGAAAGTTTAAAATATCAACCATTCTATTCAAGCAAATTTTGTGCCTAACAACAAATCTAGAACACTTGGGGGTTCGTCGGCGATCGCACTAATACAATTAAACTATCAGTCTAAGCAGATGCAGGAATTAGCTCGCCACTATCATCGATTTGACCGCAAGTGACAATAGACAGTTGACACAGGAGCAGATCGCTGTCAAGTGTAGTAAGTGCAGTTCGCGATCGATTATCAACTGTAACTGGGGCAATTCGTTGTCAACTGTCCACTGTCTGTCTTGACGCGCTCTCGGTGGTACGATTCTAATCGATCGATCCGCTGGCTCTCCAGCAGTTATGGTGATAAGTAAGACTTATTGAAAAGGGTAAAGGGGAAGAAGGCACGATTCTTATACTGAGAGGTTCTGCCAACGCTTGACATGTTCTCCAGCAACAATAGTACAATTGTTTGATAATATATAAGAACTATCGCGCTGCCAACTTATGAACGCCGAGCAAAATCCACTGCTGCGCTACGACTCACTCCTACAGCAATATGCCGAGCGAGTCGAGCCATTACTCACCCAACTCCGCGAACGAGTCGATAACGAACTCGATCGCATTCGCCACCAAGAAGCGACTCTACTAGCAGATCGTTGGCAGAGCCTACCGTAGGTAATCGCAAGCACTGCAAGAACTACAAACAGCAATTGGTGCAGATGCGCGGTTTCTACTGAAAACAGCTAGATTTCAAGAATTTTTCGATCGATATCTCAACGTCAAATCCACATACGATCGAGATAAAACGTCCCAAGTAGAGGATATCGTATCGAATTGGTCGCTCGCTCGTTTCGATCGATCGTTGCGGGTATTTGCTTACACAGAAACGTTTGAACCCGATGACTACGACGACGAAAACACTTATGCCAGCTACAGCTTTAATATTAAAGTAGCTTGGGATGAAAAGATAAGCGACATTACAGATATTCAAATACTAAAAATTTATGGTTTTAATGATTATCGGCACGAGTCTTTTACCGAGATTGCTGACTTAATTTCTTGGCAAGTTAAAGATTTTTCTGACAATTACACTCCAAGAGATCGGTTACTAATTAAAGAGCTTAGTTACCTAATTACATATTGCTGCCTATTATTAGCCCAACAACCATCAACCGTAGAATTTACCTATAATTTAGTACCAGAAGGGAAACATAACTTATGGGAACTATCTATCTAAGTTTATCTGCTTGCGGTGGAATTTCTACGCGCCAAGCTCTGGCAGATATTACCGCAGCAGGGATTAAATATGTCGAACTAGCCATTGGTGTCAAACCCGATCCAGATGCAGCCGCAGCTATTGCTGAATACCGAGCCTCCGGTACGATCTTCCGCGCTCACCATGCTTTTGTTTGGGAGCCAATTCATCGCCCCTTTAATTTAGCTAAAAAAATCGATCGCGATTACTTTCAACGCAAAATTGAATGGTTGGCGAAAATGTCTGTTACGGCTTATTCAGTTCATCCTGGTAGTTATACAGATTGTCCTGAAGCTGCTTGGGATCTATTTTTAACTAATTTGGCATGGTTGAGAACACAATGTTCGAGTCATAACATCGAACTGGGTATCGAAACAATGTATCCCATTCGCACTGAAAATCGCCGCTATTTTTTAGACGATCTTAACTCGATCGATCGCTTGCACAAAATTTTACCAGATCTGAAATGGGTGTTAGATTTGGCTCATCTCAATCTCTGGCAAGAACATCGATTAGAGGCGATCGATCTGCTCGGAGATCGCCTACTCGAAATACATATTTCCGATAACGATGGTCATCGAGATTTGCATACCGCTATTAATGAGAAAACTTGGTGGTTGCCTTATCTAGAAAGATTACCTACTTCGGTGCCTTATGTGTTAGAAACTCGCTTAACGCCGATTAGATCTGGACATTCGATCGCGATTGAATATCAAAGAGTAGTTAAATTAATTAATAATTGATAATTGGGCTTTTAGAGCGGAGTCTAATTTTCCGTCCTAAAAACAAGCCGCCCCTCGCTGCATAACTGCTTGAGTAATTTCAATATTCAAAGCAGTAGCAATCGCTCGCAATCGATCGAAACTAGCAGAACTATACAAACTAGCTTCATACCTTTGAATCTGCTGTTCTCGAACGCCAATTTTATCCGCCAATTCCTTCTGAGTCATCCCAGCCGAAATTCTCGCCTTAATTAACGTAGTCGGTAAATCGTTCAGCGAACCCAATACAAAGGTCACAATATTACCACTTTTGAGTTGTTCGTATTCAGCTAATTCCTGCTTCAATTGGCGAATTGTCAACTTATAGCTATTCGTCCAACCAACAACTTGACGGGTGTGGAGACTGGGATCTGGCGGATCGAGACTTGCCAAATCCCGCTCAAATTCTCGTAACTTAGTTTGCGTAACTCTATATTGACGTTCGTTTTGAATCATCGCTTTCTTCCTGGCTAAATAATCATTTCCTGGGGATCTAATCCAATGACACCTTTCGATCGTCCCTCCCTGTCAGTTTGAAAGAAGCCCTCATAGCTGGGTGGACTAAATAAAGTCCCCCCAAGCACTTCCATCTGAGACTCAACATCCTCCAAAAATAGCGCGTCGAGAAGATCGAGATCTAGTCCAAAACTTTCATACCAACCATCAAAATCGTTGGGATGTTCCTTGCTAGTAACGAAACTACCACCAATTAAAACTCTACGACAACCCGCGATGCCTAACTTCCGCAGGGCTGCGGCTAAACCTGTTGCCAGTCGTCGTCTCTGGGGATTGATAGCGAAGCGTTTCATGAATTCCAGCCACGAAGTCTCATAAATCCCTGGTGGTAAATAACCAAATTCGTTGAATGCTGGAATGGACATCAGGGGCATTAGACACAACGAAAAAGGAATGTTTATCTAAGCTAGCATATTTTTCGCAGATTGAAGATAAATTGATAACTTACGTAAAACTGCGCAAAAGGAGATGTTTTTTAAACGTACCCTCGATCTGTAATCCCACTCAGGCATAGATCGTACAGCCCAAATACAATATAAGTTGGAGTACGCTAATCGTCATTGTCAGGGTAAAATCGTGGAAAATCGCCAGGGAGAACAGCTACAACCTCATTCAAATATCCCCAATCTCTTACCAGTAGAACAACACGATCCCCTCACCCTCCTTCCCCTTCAGCCCCAACCCACCCTCGCTCCACTCAACCATCCAACAGATCGACAAATTCTCTCAATCGTCACAGGCGACAACCCCAACGATACATTCCAACACCTATCAGGATTTAAGGATTTAAGGATAGACAGGATTAATCAATTAGTACTAAGTCCTTTACCCCTTACCCTTTCCCCCCAACACCCCTCCGACACCCTAAACCCCACACCCGACACCCTGCGCTCCGCGCAACCCCTCACCCTCGAACAACTCTCAAGAGTTGAATCCACCGCCGTCAACCTCTGGCAAAGCCTCCTCCCCGACCATCGCCAACTAGATGTCAACTTTGAGATTACCGACCTCGCCAACGGCGAAATTGCCCACGCTCAAGTCACCAAATTCAGCCCCACCGGACTAGCCACAGGTGGTACAATTCTAATCGATCGATCTGCCCAAGGCGCAGGCTGGTTCGTCGATGCTACCC
>NZ_JANOJV010000153.1:0-4629 GCF_031418915.1 Chamaesiphon sp. VAR_48_metabat_135_sub
TATTTTGCTGCTTGAGCGACCAACCAGCCACCGATCGCGACCCCAATAAAATTTGGCAACCATCCAGCTAAAAACGGCGAAATAATCTCAGCTTGTCCTAAAGCTCCAGCAATAAACATAATTAAGTAATAGCCGAAAATCATTAGTACGCTGACTCCAAAACTAGTCGCCTTACCCGTGCGTTGAGGGCGAATTCCCATCGCCGATCCGATTAATCCAAATACGATACAAACGAAAGGAAAGGCTAGTTTTCTTTGAATATTTACCGCAACTAAAAGAATTTTTTTCTTGTCGCCACTCAGCCTAATTTGCTCCGAATAATCTATCAATTCAGTAATACTCATGTCCTCAGTATTTTTGTCTGGGGCGGCTAATTCAAATGGCGATTTGGGTAGTTGTAACTGTTGATGCTCGAAGGTAATAATATTGCGGTAGGAAGCATCGGGAGCGATCAGATAAATAGTCCCATTAGAAAATTCCCAGGTATTTTTATTGCTATTCCAGACCGCAGATTTAGCATTCAAGATTTGACTTAAACCCTTGTCTTGTTGAGATCGATCGACGATTGTCAATCCAGACATCGTTTTACCATCAAATTTTTCAGCATAAAATAGTCGGACTAATACCTGTTCCTTTTTGCCATTGCGATCGACTTCTTTATATTCAGGAACGATAATATTATCCTTCTTAAATGTTGGTTTATCTTGTTTTAATGCTTTGGTCAGCGTTGTTGTCGCTCGTTGGCTAGCTACGGGAACGAGTGACTCATTAAAAAAGAAGGTGATTCCAGTCACAATAATACTCAAAATCAGCGCAGGTAAAATCAATCGATAGACACTAATTCCACAACTCCGAAAAGCGATAATTTCACTAGCGGCAGAAAATTGACTATAGGTCATCATTCCCGCCAGTAGAATAGACATCGGAAAAGCATAGACCACATATTGAGGCATTTTCAGTGCCATTACTTCGATCGCCACTGTAATCGGCAATCCCGCTTCGGCTACTTGGCGCACGAGATCGAATAAACTACCAATTGCTAAAACGATCGAGGAAAATGCCCCAACCCCAAATAAAAATGGCATCAGTAATTGGATGAAAATATATCGATCCATCACCGAAATACCTGGCAATAATATCTTCGATAAACTTGTTTTACCAACCATATTTAATTAGTTGAAAGTTGAAAGTTGAAAGCGAAAAGTGCGGTCTTGGGGTTTCCCCAAGTAAAGCACCTTTTCAAGACAGTTGAAAGTGAATTATTGTTTATCGATTGCTCCCTCCCCTGCTTGGTGCGCTAACACTGTCGGGGAACCCGAACAGTGCGCGCATCCGCTTTGTAAGGGGAGGGCTGGGGTGGGGTAAAGATCTACGCAGCAACTCAAACAAGCACATTAAACACCCTATCTACTAAAACTGAAAATCACTACCGAGATAATATTGACGTACCAAAGGATTGCTGTACATTTCCTCCGTGCTACCAGAAGCTAATACCTGACCCTCCCGCATGATGTATGCTCGATCGGTAACGGCTAGAGTTTCGCGAACATTATGGTCTGTAATCAGGATACCCATATTTCGATCGCGTAGTTTGGCAATAATTTTCTGAATCTCCGCTACGGCGATTGGATCTACCCCTGCAAAAGGTTCATCTAGAAACAAAAATTTTGGCCCATTAATCCCCGCTGCAAGGGAGCGAGCCAATTCTGTGCGTCGTCTTTCTCCGCCCGACACTTGACTACCCAGGGTATCCACAACCTTCTCTAGATTAAATTCGGTAATTAAATCTGTTAACTTTTGATTCCAGAGCTTGCGGGGTACCTTTGTTTGCTCCATCACCAGCAGCAGATTATCGAGCACCGTGATACTCCGAAAGATACTCGCCTCCTGAGCCAAATAACCAATTCCCAACCGCGCCCGCTGGTGAATCGATAAACTGGTAATATCGTCGTCATCCAGCCAGACTTTGCCCTGATTGGGCTTTTCCAGTCCAGTGGCGATATAAAATGTGGTAGTCTTCCCCGCACCATTCGGGCCGAGTAAACCCACAATCTCGCCCTGAGATACCGACAGGCTGACGCGATTGACAATACTTCGTTTCCCGTAGGATTTATGGATGTTTTCAAGAACAATTTTCACGGGATAAAGTAGGATCGATCGGTTAAACTCATACTAATTAAAATAAGTTGCTGGATAATAGACCTCGTTTAAAGGTGGACTTACCCCCCAACCCCCCCTTGGGGGGCTTTTGCTCCCTCCCCTTTACAAGGGTAGGGCTGGGGTGGGGTAACGGAACTACGCAGCAACTATCCTAATTACTAGTTTTGTCAGGAATGACATAGATAGATTGCACGGGTATCCCTGGTTTTTGTTTAGCAACAAATCGCCCTTCCTCAATTAGATAGGTAATCGTATCCCCTTGTAAACTACTCCCATCTTGAACGACGAGGACATTTCCCGATAAGACAATTTGTTTCCCTTTGATATTATATTGCGCGACATTGGCTCGCGCTTGAAGCTTCTTATCGGGGTAGCTGAGTCGCACATTCCCTCTGGCAATAGCTATTTCCGTCTTAGTATTGGCTTCTTGAATATTAGATAAGATCGTCAGCCCTTTACCACCCTGTTCGGCAAGAACATAGTTACTACGGACTTGCTGTTTGACTTTGGGATTGGCGATAAATTTCCCTTCCTCAATCAGATAAATCACACTCTCGCCTTCCAAAGTATTCCCATCTTGGACGATTAAGACGTTACCAGTCAGGAGGATGCGCTTTTGCTTGATATAGTACTGGGCGAGATTAGCTCTAGCTTGAACTTTGCGACTAGGATAGTTAAGCCGAACATTCCCGCGTGCGGTAACTACTTCGGTTTTAGAATTGGCTTCTTGAGTATCTGCTTGGATGGATAATCCTTGAGGATTTGGCTGTTGGGCTTGAACTGGTCTGAGATGGGGTAAAGTAATAGTGCCACCACAAGCGATCGACAGCAGTAGCAGCCATCGCCAAGGTGAGGATCGAAGAAAAGTGTGAGTTAAGCGTTGCATGTATTAAATCTTATCTGGATTTGGTAGTCCAGATCGATAAAGTAAGCGAAAACTTCGGTCAACTAAATCTGGCATAGTTGTACCCTTAGCTAATTGACGCGCTCAATTTACCAGAAGTTTCGCACCAAGCTTGACTCGATCTCAACTATCCCTATTTTGTCAATACTAATACACCCATCATCCCACTGGCGATCGGATAATGAGTTGCATGACTAAATCCAGCATCCAATCCCAATTGTACCTGCTCTCTTCCCGTCGGAAAACGATCGAGACTAGGGTTTAAATAGGCATATTCATCCGTCATCCCCAATTGGGCTGCTTTGGGGACGACAATCGCCGCTAGATACCATTGCTGAAAGCGACGGACTAAATTACTATTCGGACGATGGAAGTCGAGAATCGCTACCTTTGCATTGGGTTTGAGAACGCGGTGTAATTCTGCTAAACAGCGCGGAATATCTGTGACATTCCGTAAGCCATAACCCATCGTTGCTGCATCGAAATAATTATCTGCAAATGGTAAATTGAGTGCGTCAGCTTCTACCCAGTTAATCCAATCTAGTGGTGGATAAATATCAGCGATTCTGGCTGCTGCATTTTCGAGTTGTGCGGGGGCAAAATCAGCACCAATTACCGTACCTTTAGCTCCAACTTGTTTTGCCATCAGTTGCGTAATATCGCCACTACCACAACAGAGGTCTAGGCAAGTATCGCCAGATTTTGCGCCACTCCAAGATACGGTCATTTGTTTCCAAACCCAATGAATACCTAAACTGAGATCGTTATTCAATCGATCGTATACTGGCGCAATTCGATTAAAGATTGCTTGAATATCTGTAGATGTATAGTTTGATTTAATTGGCATCAGTGTTTAGTTGAAAGTTGAAAGTTGAAAGTTAAGAAGATATGACTCTCAACTTTCTTATTGTTTCTCAATATTTGAATATTACAAACTAGGCATTTGTTTCAGTTGTAAAAGTTAGATCGGCTGCTAATTTCTCAGCATCTAGCCTCCGCTTGCGGGCGTAGAGTTGAATTGTTGCAGCCATTAGTACGACTAATCCGACAATTAAATAACCAGTTAGATCGGTTGGTAAATTATTTTTAAAGATTGCTAATAGGACGATCGCGACTAAGAATAAAGTAGGCAATTCATTCAGCGCACGCAACTGTTGGCTACTCCATTTGCACTCATCTATTGCGAGTTTTTTCATCAAACTCTTACAATAGTGGTGATATCCAATTAACAGCACTACCAAACCAATTTTAATATGCAGCCAAGATTGATGAATAATTCCTGGCTCTGTCGAAATAATCCCGATCGCCATCGCGATCGTTACCAACATTCCTGGTGTGGTAATAATACTATAGAGCCGCTTTTCCATGATTTGGTACTGCGCTTTGAGAATACTTCGTGCGGGTTCTGGTTGCTCATTTGCCTCGACATGATAAATAAACAATCGCACTAAATAAAATAAGCCCGCAAACCAAACTGTAAAACCAATAATATGAAAAGACTTAAACCATTGATATGCCATAGAAGGGGGAGGGGAGAGAGAGTTGGGGTGTGGGGGTGTGGGGGT
>NZ_JANOJV010000154.1:0-4402 GCF_031418915.1 Chamaesiphon sp. VAR_48_metabat_135_sub
TTTCAGCTTACCAAAAGCCTGATTTATAATACCCTGCGCTCCAATTCCAAAAGCTCCGCCAAATATGAAATCAAGTGTAATACCAACTTTAGTTGTAAACAAGGCTCCCGATCCTACGCCTGGAAAATACTCTGCATGTAATCCAGACTCAATATATTCTTTGTAAAAGAAGACAACATTAGTTAAATAACGACCTTTATCTGTCTTTTGTTCGGGTGTAATTGTTGCAATTAATTCTTCTTTTTGCTTTTTAGTCAGTTCTCGAATATCTTTTAAGTTCCAGCGAGTTCCTGGACTCCATCGATCGCCAGTTCCGTCAAATGCGTATAATGCCATAATTAATATTTAGGTTGTATTGTACTTTTTGTTTCTTGATTGTCATTGAAATTTTTAGTACGATCGGTGGCGATACTAAAATCTTCAAAATTTTAATTTGTCAACTACAGGAATCGCAATGATTAGAATAATAGTCAAGCTAATGCCAATCCACTTAGCTGTTGTCAAAGCACTAGCCACTTTAACCATTTCTGATTTTAATCTTTGGTGCTGCTTTATCAAAATAATAATCGCAATGTTTTCACTCCAATCTACTAGTATTAGAAATAATGGCAGTAAGCGCATATCTCTAGGGAAATAAAGACTATTTTTAAAATGAGTCAACTCAACTGTAAGAATAATCGAGAAAAGTAGTGAGTAAGCGATTGGCAAAATTAAATCAAGTGTTACTAGTGCAGTAACATAAGTATTTACACCGTTAGTATTTTCATATCGATCTATTACTCGATCGACATCAGGATTGGAATACCAAAGCCTACTTTGAAAATCTTTTACATCATCCTTTAAATACTTATTTGTAATAGAATTAAAGGCAATCGATATTATGACTACAACAGTCAAAAGAATAATAGAGGAGAAGAGAACTCTATTCTCATTACTGAGCAGATCGACTGTTGTACGTAAAAAATCCATAAACATCTATAGATAAAGAGTAGTCAACAATATAAAAACCTACAATACAGCTATTCGATACTCAACCATGAAAAATAACATTTTATGGTTGAGACTAGGTGCTATTTCACATTACTTGTACTTAGACGAACAGGAAGAGATTTTTGAACTCGTATATCCTCAATAACTGTCTTGAATCGATCGGCTACGGATTTAAAACCGTCATTATTGGGATGAATTTCATCAAACCAGTTATTTTGATTTACGGCACCTCGGCAATCTACATGAAAAACACTCTTGCGGAATCGAGGTTCAGACACTAATTTTATTTGTGCTGCGTTAAGCCGATCGATCGCAAGCTTCATAATCTCCCTTTGCAAACTTGCATTATGAATGTTCTTAGATCGCATGTTATTTCCCATGAAAATACCAGATTCTCGCGGAATAACATAGTCATATCCATGACAAATAATTTTTACTCCAGGAAACCTTCTCAATATTTCCTCGAATAATTTACGATAAAGTTTTATTATTTCATCAATAAATTTATCAAATTCTGTGTTTAAGTACTCACTCGGCGTTAGATCGGGTGTAAATGGATTGAGTAATTCTGAGAATACTCCATCTGCAAACATATCATTGCCACCGCCACTAATCAAAAATATATCAGGTCTTTTGTCTATAATTGCATTGACTATCTTATCTATATTAAGATCTGAAGTCATATTTTCTAGCGTGTCGCCTGCTGCATCTAAACTCCAAGCTGCATAGTCATCAGATTCAGATATCCAGTCAATTACATCTTTAAGTAAAAAAGGAAATTGAAACCAGGAGTCACCTTCGGAAACAATTTTGACACCTCTAAAATCACCTTCTATTTTTTCTTGATATTTTTTCTGCCGATACTCTCTTGCGACCATATTAAACCATTTATCATCTATGTTTTGGCTGATAAGTTGTGACTTTACTTTTAACTTGGACTTGAAAGGAGCAAGATTAGGATTAGGATCTCGTTCAATAAGTTGTTCTATTTCGTCTTGAGTGGTATTAGGATTCGTTAATATTTCTCGTAATTCTTCAGGGGTGGTTGGTGTAGTCATGTGAATCTCCTATTAGTTATTTTGAAAGTTTGAGAGCTGTAAGTAATTAGACTAAGGTTAGTATATTCGCGATCGTAGAAATCAACGTACCTATTTGACTGAGAGTCTCGATCGAACTAGAAATACCTTTAAGTGTTTTTGATAATTCATCTATTCCCTCCTGAAGTTTTGATTCATTATTTTTAAATTTTTTGGCTATTTTTTCAATGCGTATCGTATCGAGATCGTTAATCAGATTTGACAGTTTGATTCTTTTATTTGTGAAATCTTTCTTTTGTTCTGGTGTCGCTTTATCTGGATCTTCAAACCATATTTGAGTGTCAGATGAATACAATTTATCCTCCAAATCTTTCAGTTTGTGGATATCTAGATCGCGCAATTTATCTAAGTCTAATAGCTGTTGTTGCTCTGGGGTAATGTCCATGTGTTTCACTCTTTAATAATTAGTTGTAAGTAATGAAGGTAGTTGAAAGCTGCAAAACTATTTGTTACTGCTTACTATTTTGACAAAAGCTTCTACTTCTGACAAGAAGATATTGACTGATTTAATATCTGATTTACCTTCCAGGAATGATTCAAATATATCTTTAAAGTTGCCCAGTGTTGAACTTGCACTTTTAAGATTCTCTGACATTATTGCCATTGTTAAAATACCCTGCCTAGTTTTAATCCATCCCGTTTCATCACCAATAGGGTTAGGTGATAAAATCGATCTGACAACTAACCTATTTTCTTGTAACTTTGATATTTTCTCTTTGTCTTCCAACATTATTTTCCCAATTTTTTCTAAAGCCTCCTCTTGTATTTTTAATTCACTGCTGATTAACTTTCCGCGTTTTTCTAGTTCTTGCTTGAGAGCCTCTCTGATTTGTAACTTCACGATCAAATTAACACCCGATCCCAATGTTGGACCAACACTTGGGCTTCCCGCAGCACCCGTGCGAATCACGATACCAAGACTGGTTAGATTTTTAGCAACTTTTTCTATTTCTGTCTGGGCTTTCTGTGGAGCATCAGAATTGGCAAGTTCTTGAAGCAATAGAAAATATTTCTTCAGCATTAAATTATGCTGCATTATTGCATTAATATACTTTATTCTATTTCTGTCAGAGTTAGAGATTTCTGCATATCTTACTGCTTCAATATTTGAGATTCTATCATTTGCTAAAGTTTGTTCCGATGACAAATCCACTCTGGCTTTAGCAGATTCATCTAGTAATAAATTGACAGCATCAATATATTTTATTCCAGCTTCACCCAATTTATTGTAATCATCATTAGAGCGACAGCCACTGATTAATGTGACCAAAAAAATTGCAGTCACGATCTGTCGAATATTTACATTTCTCTTCATTGCTTTACATGTATTTTACTTCTGAAAATTCTAAAGAAATCGCCATCACTGACTGATTTACCTTAAACATAACTCTGCTTGATCGAGTCCTCACCAAGAAAAAACAACAAAAAGTGACTACGTTTTGCTGGAGATATTAAGAGTAATATCAATCTCCGATCGCACAGCTTACGGGAGATTGAATTACAAGTCTGGGAGATAAATTCAGAACTATCTAAACAGACTTCGACTTGATTTCTTTGAGTCGTCGCTTCAATGCTGCACCACCGCCTAAACCCGCCAAAGTACCGAAGATCGTCAAAGGTTCGGGTACTGCTGTTGCTGCGGGAGTTCCATCAAACTGAACTTCTGACAATCCTGTTAGGACAGGATAACCGTAATTACTCAATACCTGGAACCGTACGTAGGATGCAGTGACTGGAGCAAAACTGAACTGCTCTGGAGATTCGGCTGAAAAGTAATATTCGATCTCAAACTGAGTGGGTGAACCTGCTAAAGTTGTAAAATTACTCCCATCGGTTGAGGTAAGAACGTTTACTCCCTTTACGCCCCAACTGTTTTCGCTATTTGAATTCCACAAGCTAAAACCACCTAGACTGTAAGTTCCATTCAGGTTAAAGGTAATATTACCTGTAATCACGTTATAATTACTAAGCCAATAAGTACCTGTAAATCCACTCCTATGATTTCCTGTCAAACTTGGGGTATTTCCAGGCAGCCCAGAACCATTGACAATATTGTTGATATTAGTAAAAATATCCAACGATCCCATATCAGTTGTGACAGTCACTCCGTTAATCAATGCGGCTTGAGCATTTGGGGCGTTAGCGATCGATAGAGCTAGAGTAGCTAGTCCCAATAGGGGTTTTTTGTACAAACCCTCGAAAAGAGGGAATAAGCATATTTATAGCTTAGAGATAGCAATTTTCTTCAAGTAACGATAGACACTCGCCTTAGAAAGAGAAAAATCTTTCATCAGAATTTTAATCAGAGTACCTTG
>NZ_JANOJV010000155.1:0-3508 GCF_031418915.1 Chamaesiphon sp. VAR_48_metabat_135_sub
GTTGGGCCACCACCTTTCAATTGCATTTCCCAACGCTGGCCATTGATTATTCCTTCAAATACAGATATCGCCCGACCATCGCCATAACCATTACCAGTACCAAATGGACATTGTTGGATATATTCGGTGCCATAAATCGACAGTGCATAGCCAGTCGCCCAGCCAACCTGTCGCATCGGCTCACGCACAGGAGAAATATCACCAGAAAATACCTGGCGAAATTGTTCATTAAACGCCAGCTTGTCGCTCAACCCAAGTTCTTTAAAAAAAGTGCCGCTATGGGTTACATATTCTGGTTCTGCAAGCGGCGTAGGTGTTACAGGTACGAAATGACCAGAGAAAACCTGTCGGGCACGGCGATCGTCACCATCGACCGTGGCATCAGGATCGGCATTTAAGGTATCCATCAGAGAATAATCCGCCAGTCGCATAAACTCATCAAAGGTAGTTACGCAGGAGGTAGCAGATGGTTTAGATTGATACGACATTGTTGCTAACTGCCTAGGTTTCAGCGGACGGTGATGCATTCTAAGCTTGATGATAGCGTTTCCCTCCGTTCCGTTGCAACCCTTTATGGGGAGACGAGCACTAGAAATGTAGAGGAGACGACCATGCAAGCGATGACCCCGGTTATACCTCTGCTGACTATTCTGCTTGTTTCACCTCCCTGGAATCCATAAAGAGCCACCGGATTTATGCCGCGATCTTCGATCATGATTGGATCGATCGATATATCTAGAGTATTTGTCGATCGAACATAATTAGGGAGTATAGTCAGGATCGTGATGAAATAGTGCAATCGACGATCGCCAAAACTGTTATTTACCAAGGATGAAATCGACATGTTATCTAAGTCTATTCAAGCCTTTAACGATCGAGTAGCTGCCGATCCACAATTGCAAATCGAGATCCGATCGATAACTTCACCAATGGATTTTTTAGCATTGGCGAAAATAGAGGGACTCGATCTCACTGGAGAAGATTTTCAGATTTTGGTACAGCAATCTTATCAGCAGTGGATCGAGAAGTTAGATCCGAAGATGAGTGGTTTTTTTAGTCAGATTCATGGGAAAAAAGAACTGGATGACAGGTTAAAAGTTTGTCAGTCGAGTCATGATGTGATTGAATTGGCACAGGAGTGTGGAGTTAAATTGTCGGAGGATGAGCTGCAACGGGCTGCAATAATGGCGGAAACTATTTCTGGCTTTAGCTTTGAAAAGCTCTGGTTCAGGGGGCTAGGATTGATTAACTAGTGCATACTATCTCGGAAATACCTGGAGTTTTTAGCTGAAGTTAATCGTACTAAATGGCAATTTTAAACCCGGCACTATTTTTATGTCCGCCACCCCCATACAGTTTAGCGATTTCCGAACAGTCAAAATTAGGCTGGGAACGCAGAGAATAGGAGATACTTGATTTCCCTCTCAACCAGCTAGCCACAACGGGATAATCTGGGTATTCTTCGAGCATTTGATGACATAAATCGGAAACGATATCGTAATTGGAGCAATTAATTAGCGGCATTTTAGCTCCAGTTATCCATGCTCCAGTGGGGGCTTGATAAGGTGGTAAAGAATCTAGGTAGACGTGTTTTAACATCCCTCTAATCTCCTTAGTTTGATACCTCAACAGAGTGGCACCATCTTGTCGTAACTGCTTTAAACCTTCGGGTGTAAGTAAGTCAATCCAGAGGTCGAATTCTTGCGGTAGTAATTGCAGTCCAGCGGCAATTTCGCCAGTACCTTCTAATTTCCATTCCCACAAATCTCGGTCTTGAATATATCTAAATAGATCTGGAATTTCTCGATCGGGATGAAAGTATTCCCAGCTTATCATCGCACCAGAGCGATTCATGTCGAATAGGGCACCACGCAATCCCAGTAAGGCTTCTTGGGCGGTTTTATGGTGATCGAGAGTGATGACTTGAGTGTGTTGTGCTAACAGTGATTCCATCACCTGTCGTGGGTAACTAAAGTCGAGAATATAAACTTCAGAACCTGGTTCCATTTCTGGTGGATCTTGTTGATGTTTGACACCGATGTATTCGGACTTATCGCCAAACTTCAAGTAAGCAGCAAGGGCACTGCCAAATCCATCGGGACAGTTATTATGGTAGAGAGTATAAATTTTTGACATAGCTAAATAGTATCCGATCGTCAATATCTGTTATTTTTCCAGTACTGTAGTGTCCACTTATCAGACAAACACACCAGGCGATTCTTCAGTTGCACCCCAGGTTTCGCTGACTGGAGTGGTAGAGCGGATTACTTTTCATTCCGAGGAAAGTGGCTATACGGTCGCTCGGCTCCAATCACCCCGCGCCCATGAATTAACCACGATTGTGGGTAACTTTGTTAATATCCAAGCCGGACAAACCCTGCAACTTCAGGGCACTTGGAAGGAGCATATTCAATACGGGCAACAGTTTCAGGTTATCAAATACAGTGAAACGAAACCTGCAACGCTGACGGGAATTGAGAAATATTTGGGTAGTGGTTTGATTAAAGGAGTCGGTCCCGTTACGGCTAAACGGATTGTGGCGCATTTCGCACTGGAAACTTTAGAAATTATCGAACATGATAGCGATCGATTAATTGAAGTCCCAGGCATCGGTAAGAAGCGCGTCAAAATGATTCAACGCGCCTGGGTGGAACAGAAGGCGATTAAAGAGGTGATGTTATTCCTCCAGAGTCACGGTGTTTCGACAACCTATGCGGTGAAAATCTTCAAGCAATATGGGGATAAATCGATCGATATTGTCACCAATAATCCCTATCAACTTTCAGAAGATATTTTTGGAATTGGCTTCCTCACCGCCGATCTCATTGCGCGAAATTTAGGCGTAGATCCTGCTTCTGCTTTCCGCTATCGAGCTGGGATTAAACACGTTCTGGGTGAAGCAGCCGAAGATGGGCATTGTTTCCTGCCTCAGCCAGAATTATTAGTAGCCGCGACAACTAAACTCACGACTGAAGAACATACCGCGACTGAGAATGCGGTGTTAGAAGTATTGCGAGAAATGAGTCTGCAACAGGACTTAATCCTAGAAACAGTTGAGGAAGTTCCCTTATATTTCCAACCCAGTTTCTTCTACACCGAACAGAATCTCGCGATTTCGATCCTCAAGCTACTTGAACAGCCTCAGTCAGTAGATTTACCCCGCGTCCGCAATTGGATCGACAGGTTTACTCAAAGTCAGGGAATTAGTCTCTCACCAGAACAACAGCAAGCGGTAGAGATGGCAGCGACACAACGGGTGATGATTCTGACTGGTGGCCCAGGCTGTGGGAAGACGTTCTGTACCCGTACTATTGTCGCTTTGTGGAAGGCAATGGATAAGAAAATTGCCTTAGCTGCGCCAACGGGTAGAGCCGCTCAGAGGCTGTCAGAAATGGCGGGAATTGAGGCTAAGACCATTCACCGTCTATTGGAGTTCGATCCGGCGACTAGAGGGTTTAAACGGTCTGTTGACGACCCCTTACCTCACAATGCAATTGTTGTCGATGAA
>NZ_JANOJV010000156.1:0-2584 GCF_031418915.1 Chamaesiphon sp. VAR_48_metabat_135_sub
TATTTAAACTGGTGGTTGATTATGGCGATGGGGAGGTGCTATCTCAGGAAGCTAAGGCAGTACAGTGGACTTCCTATAGCAGTGATGGGGAAATCGGCGATCCTCTCGTGGCAACTCAATTGGGTGTCTATGCGGTCAAAATTAACCCTGTGGAGCTACCAGTGGGTAGTTTGAATAGTATTTTCAATGAGTGGCGCGATCGAGTCCACGATCGCAAAATTGCCGCCGTTGAGAGTTTGGAGTTAACAGTTTCCGAGATTGTAGACTATCGCAAGCTGACTACTGCCTTACCCCTATTGATGCGCTTCCCGATCGAAATCGACCAATTAGTCACTGTTCAAACTGGCAAGCGGTTTCTGCGCCTGGAATATCAGGGGGAGATTAAGGGCTTCCAAACCTTTTCTAGTTCGGTGAATACCTTTTTGACCGATCCAGAGATGCGGGCGGAGGTTTCGCTGAAAATGCGGCTAAATTTTGCTACTCCAGTTTTACCAGAAGGGACGGAAATGCAATCGATCGAGCAGACACTGGGCAGAAATCCGATCGAACGGGGACATCTAGCGGTGACGGTAGTTTATGACTGAGGATGTGGATGACAGGCAAGATGCCTGTCCCACAAGAAACTGTGAGACAGGCATCTTGCCTGTCTAAGTCCAAATTAGGCTTAAATTTTCTTGCATTCCCCTAGACCAAAGGACGGGAAGGGGAGAGAATAGAAACGTTACCTGGAGAGTCTGTCGTGCAAGAGTTTCAACTGCGGGTTGTCCCGATCGACAATAATAATTTTGCGCTGGAGCTATATCAATGCGCCTATAAGCAAGCGGGAGAAAAACGTCGCCCCGCTGCCAAGCGAGTTGGACGGCTGAAGGGGCAATCTTTGGTACAAGCACGGCAAGCGGTGTATGACTGTCTCAAGGTTAATAACTACGACCCCAAGACATTAAAACATTCCCGCCAAAACGCCTATGTTCTGACTGAGTTGTCGGGTGTCAATTTGGCGTTACTATTTCAAGCTCTCCAACCCTTATCGAAGTTAGAACGGATTGCCAATATTACAGCGGGGGTAATGGCGATGAGTAATGAGGAGGCGCATTACTGGTTTGCTAAAGTGAGTAATGGCGATCGTCACCGCGCTTTACGGGCAATTCGGGTATTATTGGGCGATTGAGATTGTAACCGATTGGCATCTCAGCCCCATAGCATGATACCTATTGGATCGGTAATGGGCATAATTACTAAAGACATGACTGATATCACTCAATTAATTCAGTACGGATTGCTTCTCAATCCTTTCGGCTGCGTGTAAAATTGAATTAGGCTGAATAATTTGTTAAGGTATCTGTATTTTATGAGCATACATAGTCAATATCGCAGCACAATAGTATACCCAAGCTATTGGATGTCCTTTTAGATAGGGCTTTCATCCATTATTAATATGCACTATCAATCACAAAGCTGCTCTACACCTTAAAAATAGTAGATGCGTTCTATTCTTAGGTTTAAACGGTTTCTCATAGATGAAAAATGACATTCTCTAATCCACCGATTGTTGAAGCTATATTTCATTTAGTTGTCGAGCGTGATGGTGACTTTGAGCGTGAGACGTTGAATGATTATGCAAAATATATTACAGAAAAATTCCCCATTTTTGATAAAAAAGAAAAAAGATTTTTAAAAAATGATATATCATTTAATTTGGATGAGCCAGATAATATAACTTCTTTAGTTAGTAATAATCTGGAAGGATATATTTTATCTTCCAATGATAATTCTAGAGTTATCCAAGCTAATATAGACAGTTTTTCTTTTAGTAAGTTGCCGCCTTATGAAACATGGGATATATTTTACAAGGAAGCGAATGAGTTTTGGAGAAAATACATTGAGATAACTTCAGTAAAGCAAGTTAAAAGACTCAGTTTGCGCTATCTGAATCGGATCGCCATCCCTTTTAATAAAAAACCCATCAAACTACAGGATTATATTAAAGTTTTCCCAGAAGTTTCTGATGACTTGTCAATGACAATCTCAGGCTATTTTATGCAAGTAGCTCTTGCCTGCAATAACTATGAGCCTTCTAAGGCGATTGTGAATCAGACAGTTGGTAATGAAGTAGTCGAAAATAGCAATAGTGATTCAACGTTTATACCCTTGATTTTTGATGTCGAAGTTTTTCAGGATGTAGACCTCGATCCCCAAAATAGTTCTATAGAATCTATTTTTGTTGATAACTTACGACCATTCAAGAATGATGTGTTTTTTAATAGCATTACAGATCGATCGCGGGAGTTTTTCAAATGATAACTTTAGATGTTCAAACCAGTCCTAAAAGCTATATTCAAACTGTAACAAAACCAACCTATTCTCTTGTTGCAAGTTCTAGCAAAGGCAAAAGTCAGGCATACGAACGAGTTGAAGAACAAATAAATTACCAAGAGCGCAATGATACTCAACTTCGATATGTTCTCGATGGTATAAGTGAAATTGCCGTATTTGAGCGAAGAGCGGAACGTCTAAGAGATTTGTTACTTGAAGATCGTACTGCTTTATCTGAAACAGAGATATTGCAACTCAAGCGAATCTTCAA
>NZ_JANOJV010000157.1:0-7735 GCF_031418915.1 Chamaesiphon sp. VAR_48_metabat_135_sub
CTACTACCAACTTATCTGCCAAACGATCGCTTCAGCAGCAATCAGTTGATACTCTCAAATCGACTATTTACACCCCCGAAAATCGTGGCACGGTACAAGGATTAGGCGTAGATCCAGAGAACGTATCTCAAGAACAGATCGATCGGCTCAAGTCCACCGTAACCGACACCAGAGGGCAATCATTACTCGGCTACCTCTCTAAGTACCAACAAGTCAAAACCGAGCTAGCACAAACCAATCAGAGCCTATTTGAGACTCAATATAATTACATCAAATCGATCGCCGATTATAACAAAGGATTAAGCGACCAAACTATTAGCTTGGGCAACCGATTAGCTAACCTCACCACCACAGCTAGAAGTGCAATATCCAGCCTCCAGCAGCAGGTAGAGCAATCATTGCTAGAAATAGACACCACCTCTAGCAAGGCAATGTTTCAAAGCCAACGAAACAGTATTCAAGGAGCCTATAACAAATTCCTAGATAAGTTGGGCATCAGTACCGATGATATCTTCGAGCAAATTTTCCAAAGTTATAACTCCATCCTCGATAGTATTCAGCAAATTACCGAGCGGAGATTAGGTAAGCAACAAAGTGCAATTACCGCCAATTATCGGCAAGCTGGCAATGAGACTCGCAAATATCAAACTCAGACAGAACAAACCCAAGGTTTACAAGAAATTCAACGTCAAAATGTCGAACGACAACTTAGCAATCCTCTCAATCAACTCGATTCAGGAACGACTAAACCTGTTAACAATAATCCTACTAATAGCAATAATCTACAGCTTTATCGATCTCAAAGAAGTGGCCTAACAATTCCAGTTGTTGGTGCAACTAACTCTCGCGGCGGTGGATATCCAGCCGATACTGGATTGGATATGATGACCCCCATTGGTTCCAAGGTAGTAGCTGCGGGAGCGGGTACCCTCGAATATGCCGAAGACGGACATGTTCGGCAGATTGGTGAAGATGTCGATCCCACTACTCCAGGATTCCAAAAACAAAAATCAGTGCGAGTAAAGTTAGATACCCCGATTGAATACCAGGGCAAAACTTACGAGTACAACTACTATACTCACCTGCGATCGATTGCCTCAGAACTACTCAATAAAGGTACTCATTCTCGGACTGGTCTCCGCCAACCAACTCGCATCGAAGCAGGACAGTTTCTAGGTGAAACTGGCACGGCTGGTGGTGGCCCACATTTACACTTTGGAATATCCGCCGATCGAGAACAACGCAATCATCTCAATTATCAAGAAGTTCATGATGTTTTATTTGGTACTAAAGATACTTCTCCTAAATCAGTTGGGAAAGTTCTTCCGGTGCAAGCTAATCAAATAGCTCAAGTTGCACCAACAACAGATCGAGTCGTTCCTCAAGTCGATCTACTCGAATCCGATAGTTCAATTCAATCTGTTAATTCCAGCACCTATACACCTGGTGGTGGGGGAATGAATGCAGGTGAAATTGATAGTCGCGGGAATCGATTAACTCGCAACGACTACGCGATCGCCATTCCTGGTCAAAATCGAGTCAAGGATCAAATTCCTTACGGATCGATCGTCAAACTTAATTATGGTGGTAAAACTGTAAACGCCAAAGTTACCGATGGTGGCCCATATATTCCAGGCCGCCAAATGGACATGACTACCGCAGCCGCCAAAGCATTAGGCTTTAATGGAGTCGGTCAAGTTGGTGTACAACTTCAAAGTTTACCTAAAGGAGCCGATCCTAATAAGAAATACTATTTTGGAGAGGCAACTTACAAACCTCAGTTTGATAAAAAGGGTAATGTTTCCCATGCTGAAGCTAACAAGGCAATTGCTTCAGTAGTTCAAGGTGATAAATATCTAACACTAGGGAATACTGTTCGATCGACTGGTATAGATCGATCGCCATCTGTTGGTAAAGGCTTCTTGGGTCAAGCTATTCTCAATCATGCTCAACAGCAAGGTGTTGACGAATCCATCCAGAATAATGCCAAATTATCAAATGAGTATGTCACGAATATCAATCAATTAAGCGATCGAGATAGCCTCCAATCCAAACAAAAACTCCGTCAAGATCTCAATCTTGCAAATCAGCAAGATGACACTGAGCGCACTAAAATTGACACTCAGATTCTCAAAAATCGTAATTTAACTAACCAGAAGGTACCCGCCTTTAACCGCCGTTCTACGGAGTTAGAACAAGGAGCTGCGGCATATAATCGTAGTGAGAATCGGAGTGCATATCAACAGATCGATAAGGTTTATCAGCAATATGGTGGGATTCCAAATACTGCAACACTCGACACCACTATTACCGATGCTCAATCTAGTGTCGCTAGACTGAAAGAAGAATCGCGAGTTCGACGGGAAAATCTACTTAAACAGATTGAATCGATCGAATCAGCAGGTGCAGGGTGGGCAAATCTCCGCAAAACTACACTCAGTCAGATTAGTTCTCTCCGCAAAAATGGATACGACGAGGATGCTGATAAGCTTCAAGATTTTATCGGGAATAACGATCGGGCCATCGGCACCCCTAAAGCACGTCAAGTCACCATCAACAGGTTATCCAAGCAATACCAGACACTACCCAGCGATGGTAGCGCGGTATATGATGCGATCGCGCCTGGTGCGGGAAAAGTATTATCAGATAATCAAGCCCTTTCCAATCAATATTTACCCAAGACATTTGGGGGGGATCTTCAAGCAGAAGCTCGATCGATAATCGATCGATTCAAAGCTGCGAAGGAGGCATTAACTAGTGAATTTAATAAGCTTGATGAGGCTATTTCAATCCTCGAGTCTGAAATTCAAGCCAAACTTAAAGCAGCGGGATATAGCAAACAGAAAATAGATCTTAACGATCCAAAACGATTGGAATTACTCGAACAAGTTGCTCCCGAAGAAACAGCCAGACTCAAGAAAGCCACAGCTACACGATCTCAGGTGATTCAATCTGGAGAACAACTCGATCGAAATGTAGGAGCAGCCGCAGATCGATCGGTCTCGATCGGTCAAAAACGCGAGCAGCTTCAGGTCGATCGCTTAAAAACTGATTATCTTGCAACGACTCAAGATGGAAATTTATTTACCAAGATCGAAACAGACAAACAACGCTTCACCCAAGGCAAAACCGATCTCGATCTTCAGTTCGATCAAGGTGCTATTAGTGCAGATTTATACGCCGCAAGACTCAAACAGTTAGGATTGGAAACAAATACACTGAAGAATGCAATTAACCCGCTCAGATCGGCTACTACTGGATTCTTCAGTGATATCTTTGCAGGAATTGGGGCTTTTGATGGCATCGATAAAGCGGTTAAGAACCTTGCTATTAATATCGTCAAAAACTTCCAAGATCTGATTTCTAAACATCTGGGACAGCAATTATTTGGCTCCTTAGCTAATGGGGCTGAAGATATGCAAGGCAAAGTAGCTTCTGGAAAAGATAATAGTTTATTTGGTCAGTTCATGCGAGCAACTGGGCTAGTAAATCCTGGTTCAAAACCTAATACAACATCTGGAATTGATATTGGATTAACATCACCAGTTATAGACGATCCTTCAGAAAATCTAGATTTCTCTATTTTTGATGATGTATTCAAGCCAAAACCCAAGTCTATTATTGGGCAAGATACCTTAACTACCCTCCTATTATCCCTACCCAGTAGCCATCAAAAGGATGGTGGTAGCGATCTATTTAGTGGATTAACTGGAATGCTATTTGGTGGCGGAAATAAAGGTAATTCTACTGGTGGCTTAGATCTGGGGTTTCTATTCCCTGAAATTCCTGGTTTTGCAACTGGAGGTATCGTAAATTCCCCCACAGTCGCATTAGTCGGTGAAGGAATTCACAATGAGGCGATCGTACCTTTACCAAATGGTCGATCAATTCCGGTAGACTTGTCGGGGATGCAGCAGCCCTCAAATAATGCTGGTAATGTCAATAGTTCGGTATCTGTCACTATCCAGAATAATGGACAAGCAAAGGAAACCAGCCAAAGCGAGGGAACAGCCATTAGTCAGTTGATTAAGGGTGCTGTGATGGATATTCTGATCAACGAACGTCGTACTGGTGGATTGCTAAGTTAAACGCAAATTTTAAATTTTGCGTTTTCTATCGATTGAAAAAGCGATCGGTCTTAGTTGACTCGATCGCTTTCAGTTTAAACTACATTACTGCTTACAAATGATTGGATGATGAATTAAGCGATCTTTATTGTACTTGGCTCGATTTGGGTATCTCAGGTAGTATGTTTAACTATTTCAGTAACAATCCCTAAAATCTCTCTAATCCGCTCCTACTCACAAGTGCCATTTTAAAACGACTACTATTACTTGTAAAAGTTAGATCGATATATGTAAGTAGCTCGTAAAGCCAAGTAAAGGATAGTAAAGGATAGTAAAGGGTAAATTCATTTTAAACTACCTATGACAACTATTTAACAGCAAAGAAAAAGCTCGCTCCGATCTAGAGACTAAAATCAGAGCACGTTTAGTCACATATCTAACTTTTTCAACTATTCAACCGTAACGGATTTTGCGAGGTTGCGAGGCTGATCTACGTCTAGTCCGCGCATTGCGGCAATGTGATAAGACATTAATTGCAGCGGAATAACTGTTAATACAGGTGATAATAATTCATCGACATCTGGTACAGGTAAAACCTTATCAAATATCTCGGCTGCATCCTTGTCGCTGGCTGCCACTACCCCATACAAATGTGAATCTCGCGCCTTCGCTTCCTGAGCGTTAGAAATCGCTTTTTCATATACTTTCCCTGGCATGGTAATCGCAATTACGGGTACCTTAGCATCAAGCAACGCGATCGGGCCGTGCTTCATCTCTCCAGAGGGATAACCCTCAGCATGGATGTAACTAATCTCTTTGAGTTTTAAGGCACCTTCTAGGGCGATAGGGAAGTTGATGCCACGACCGAGGAAGATCGCATCATGGGTATCGAGGAAACTGTGGGAGAGTTCTTCGATGTATTTTTCTTGGGTTTCTAAGATTACTTCAATTTGGGACGGGAGAACTTTTAAACCAGTGATGATTTGAGCTAGTCGATCGACTGTAATAGTCCCGCGACGATGGGCGAGGTCGAGCGACAGGAAGTAAAACGCCATTAATTGCCCCATGAAGGTTTTGGTGGCTGCTACGCCAATTTCCATGCCTGCGTGGGTGTCGATGACGCAATCGACAATACGAGTGATGGCACTATCGGTGCGATTGGTGATGGCTAGTAAGCGAGCACCATATTTAGGATCTCGCGATAGACGACGAGTTTTTTCGATTTCGATGGCGGCTAAAGTATCGGCGGTTTCACCTGACTGGGTAATGCCGATGGTCAGGGTATTTGCTGTTCGTGGTGGGGGTGAGTACCGAAATTCGGACGCATAGTCAATTGCGGTGGGAATTTGGGCGAGTTCTTCAATGAGATATTTACCTACCATCCCAGCGTGGAGGCTGGTTCCACAGGCAACGATTTGGATATTTTCCAGATCTTTGTAAATGGATGCGGGGAGATCTAGTTTGAAGGGGGATTTGGTGCTGTCTGGTGTCCAATCTAGATCGAGGTATGCTTCGAGACAAGTTCTGACTACTGCGGGCTGTTCGTAGATTTCTTTTGCCATAAAGTGGCGGAAACCTTGTTTCTCAACGGCGATCGGATTCCAAGCGATCGTGCGTGGTGTACGATTTACTTTATCGCCTGCGAAGGTGTAGACTTCGACTCCCGACCTGGTTAACCGTGCCATTTCCCCATTCTCTAAGGGTAAGATGGTGCGGGTATATTGGACGATTGCGGGCGTATCGGATGCACAGAAGTATTCACCCTCACCGATACCGATTACCAGAGGTGCTTGCTGTCTGGCTAAAATTAGTTCGTCGGGATAGTCTGCGGAAACTACGGCGATCGCAAATGCACCAGATAATTTGTGGACTGCCTGTTGGACTGCTACCATTAAGGTATCGGCACCATCGGCAAAGCATTGAGCGATCAGATGAGGGATAACTTCTGTATCGGTTTCCGATCGAAATTCGTGCCCTTGTTTTTTTAGTTCTTCCCGCAGTTCACGGTAATTTTCAATAATTCCGTTCTGCACCACCGCCAACCGTCGCTGGGTATCTGTGTGGGGGTGGGCGTTATATTCTTCTGGTTTGCCATGTGTCGCCCAGCGCGTGTGCCCGATCCCAATCGGAGCGCAATTCGTGGCGGATTCTATTTTTTCGCGCAGGTTCTTCAGCTTCCCTTTCGCGCGAATGCAATCTAGATTCCCTTCGATAATAGTTGCTACCCCTGCGGAATCATAACCCCTGTATTCTAGTTTTTCTAATCCTGAAACTAAGATGGACTGGGCTGGTTGAGTACCGATATAACCAACAATTCCACACATACAGTCTAATGCTCCCGCAACGGCTATCTTTAAATTTCGCGCTTTCTGGCAGTCTCACCACAGTCGAGATTCGCCTCACGTTCTATTATAGTTACCCAAATTGCGATCGAATGTAACAACTAATCCAAAAACGAGCGGGATTTACAGGATTTGAGGATGGACACAGATTAAGTTATCGGTAAGAATCCAGTTCCCCTATTCCCTAACTCCCTAGTGACTAGAAACTAACAGCACCACAACGTACCCTTAGTCTCCAGTCACAAGCGGGACCTAGTATGCTAGACCCATGCTGCGAGTCGTTTCCGCACCCAGATAAACACGGATACTCAGGAAGTCTGTAGGGCAAGCAGTTTCACACCGTTTGCAACCAACACAGTCTTCAGTACGTGGCGAAGAGGCAATTTGAGCAGCTTTGCAGCCATCCCAAGGTACCATCTCTAATACATCCGTAGGACAAGCCCGAACGCATTGAGTACAGCCAATACAAGTATCGTAAATTTTGACGCTATGAGACATAAGACTATCCTCCCAACGATAAAGCTTTAGAAAAACTAAAACTAAGAATCAAGGCTTAGTTTACCTCAGGCTCTTATACTAGTTCTCAAAAAGGCTACAAAAGTTAAAAAGCCTTAACTTTTGCTGGTAAGTTATTTGATGTTTGCGCTGGATTCTACTGAGATAGTTTAGAATATCTCTTGACGCTGATTATGGAGATCGAATGACGGAAACAGAGTCTTTGCCCACTGAGGTAATTTTGACCCAATCGCGAGAAACACTGGCTAAAGTTCGGTTGGATTGGATGCCGCAGCCAGGTAACTACCTGGACCTTGATGGTAAGACTTACACTGTTTTAGAACGTCGTCACCGTTACCAGCTTAAATATGGTCGTTATAAGCTGGACAAAATTGCATTATATGTCCAATCGGCAATTCGTCCTGAGGAGCAGAGTTTAATTGATGGTCAATGGGTCATTGGCGATGCAACTTGCAAATATAATGCTCGATCGACCCTAATTCGCTGTGCAGTACATCCGATCGGCCCCTGCGAAGGCTGTGCATATAAAACTTAGCATATGTAAAATCGAGCCATCCGTAGGGTGGGCACTGCCCACCATCTAAATTTCACCCATTAAATAATTAATAGGTGTGTTGCCAAAATTGCATGTGGGCAGTGCCCACCCTACTGCCGCTAAAGCCTACATTAACGCGCCCTGGAGGACTTGAACCCCCGACATTTGGTTTTGGAGACCAACGTTCTACCAACTGAACTAAAAGCGCAAGTGTGATGTGGAGTGATATTCCTGGCACTGCACTTTAGTATAATATCATAAACTAAAGTTAATAA
>NZ_JANOJV010000158.1:0-13435 GCF_031418915.1 Chamaesiphon sp. VAR_48_metabat_135_sub
TTTTTGGTTTTACAACCCCCCACCCCCATATTTTTGGTTTGGGGGTTTTTTTTGGGGGGGTACCATTTATTTTTATCGAAGCTTGTTGGGTTTTTTTCTCCACATGGCCTTTTTTTGTTGTTTTGGTGGGTTGGGGTCACAGGTCTACACCATAGACCTACTGGAGGAGGCTCGAACCCGATTTTGTTGATAATAGCTGTTTTTTAAACTCCTCAAGATAGAGCTGAGTCCCAATCGGGCCAGGTAATGCCAGACAGAGATAGCTAGGGATGAAATAGACCTTGCCTGCTTTGCTGGCTTTGAGCGATCGGGCGATCGGGTTACTCGTCCAAGCTTGTTGGAGTTTAGTCAGTTGATAGTCCTCAAACCCATTTGCTAGCGTACTTGCTGAGACATTGCGGAAGTTGTGCCCTAGCAGCACGATCGCATCTGCCGCATCGAGTTCGGGGAATGTTTCGAGCGAAATCGGCGCGAAAGTCTCCGGCGGTGCTTGTCCAGCTTGTTGCGGGTAGACCAATTGAAAGCCTAAATCTTGGGGTAAAGAGCTACATCGATCGTGAATTTTGGTCACTAGCCCCACCTCGCGGAGGTCGGGTGAAATCAGCATTAGCAACTTGGGCGCGGTGGCAACTAGTGGGGCAAAAGCTTGGCGGGCGGTGGCAATTTGTTGTTTCGTTTCCTGCAATAACTCTGTGGCGCGTTCGGAACGATTCACGGCTTTGGCGATCGTCTGGAGATTGCCATTGGAATCGCCCCATTTGAGCATTAGTGTCGGTGCGATCTTCGACAGGGTTTGATAGTGCTGGGTATTAGTAATATCCAGTCCCAAAATTAAGTCCGGTTTCGCTTTGACAATTGCTTCGATCGAGGGGGTGCCAGCCATGCCCACATTGGCGATCGATCCGGCGATCCGCGCTCCTAAATAGGGAATCTGTTGGCTGGGCTTGTTATATTCGCCTCGGTGCAAAGCGGCATAGTCCGCAAAGGCTACTGGCTGAAGACCGAGAGCCAGCAATGGTTCTAATAAATATGGGCCTAACACGACAATCCGTTGCGGTCGGTCGCACACTTGAGTCGTTCCGGCGGTATGCTCGATTTGCTGGCAGTTAGCGCGGTTCGCAGTTGGTGCGCTCGAACGGATCGAACGATCGTGTAGCGTCCCCTTTGGGGCATCGAATTTGCCCGCACAGGCAGCGAGCGTCAGTATTAACCCGATCGCCACAACCAGCTTATAAAAATAATTCCTAAATTTCATCATTTTTCTAATAACCTATTCTCAACTTAAAGTCAGTATTCCAAGTGATGGGTTTTGGAAAAATTCATGAATATCCTGAGTTGACGATCTAAGAATGACTTCAATCTCTTTGGTGGAGCAATTCCCCCGCCGAATCCAGATAACTTTCGGTGGGAAACCTCGGACAAGACTCAGATCGTTATAATCTGAGTCGCGGGTAACAATTGTGTAGTCATTTTGAGCCGCATAGTCCCAAATGAGGCGATCGTCATCCCTATCCATTTGTAATGGAAAAACATGTTGAGAATTAGAATAGATATCGGCAAGAATCAGAACTAATCGAGGTGAAAGATTATGGTCAAAAAGCAATTTCATGCCGCAATAGTGAGGGTAAGCTGTTCCCGATCGGCAGCGTAGCTAAGGCAGGCAAGAATATCAGTGGTGGTGAGGTACGGAAAGTCTTGGAGAATTTCATCTTGGGTCATACCAGACGCTAAATAGGACAAGACATCATAGACGGTAATTCGCATCCCTCGGATACAAGGTTTTCCGCTACGTTTTCCAGGTTCTATTGTTAGAATATTTTGGTATTTCATTGATATGTGGATCGTAATAATAGATTCATTTTAGCGCAACGCCTTCTCTCAATTCGATCGATTCGGTTTGTTAGGCTGCGGACTGCTTAATCAATCGATAATTATCAAAAACGACTTCATATCCGTTCCCCTCTGGTGATGCACACACGATGCCAACCTGAACCTCTGGGACAATCGGGAAATAAGCCAGTCGGAGCAAAGCATACTTTGAGCTTGCATCCAGATATGAAATATGGATTGCTTCTTTTCGACGCTCAACACGTAGCCGGAGAGATACAAGTGGTTTCAGGAGTGGAGTTACTGACCAGTCTGAGTAGTCATGAGTGACCACAGCACTTAAATGCTGAACCCCATCGACATACTCTATACCTGTTTTGATCCAATGATTCTCATCAAATCGAATCATAATACCTGCCTGGTCATACAAATCCTTATAGCTCCCAGTTATCTCAACTTCCACAACAAAATCTGTGTCTACCCGCTCGAAATAGAAGTGTCCACTGTCTCGAATGAACCCATAGTGAGTAATACGCCAGAAATCAGTCTTTGGCGATGTGTTAACAATAATTCGATTACTAGAACTTGACCAATGAGCAGGTTCGTTCAGCCATTGCATAGTGGTTAGGTGAAATACGGATTCGATCGAGATTCATTATATCAAACGCCTCAAAGATCTCAAATAGTTCCTACAGCTCTGTTCTCAACACCTTGTCAGCTTCCAACTGTTTGAGGTTGCCGAGCAGATTGGGTTGAATCGAATGGCGATTGAATGTTTTGGTACCGATCGGAATACACATCGGCGTTCCGGCGATCGGATCGGGATGGATTTGACATTTGAGGTTAAATACCGCCTCGACGAGTTCTGTCGTGACGATCTCTGCTGGTGTACCTGCGGCAAATACGCGTCCGGCTTTGATGGCAACTAAATAGTCGGCATAGCGGCAAGCTCGATCGAGATCGTGCAATACCATGACGATCGTGCGTCCTTGCTGCTGATTGAGTCGGTAGAGCAGATCCAAGACTTCCATTTGATGGGCGAGATCGAGAAATGTTGTCGGCTCGTCCAGTAACAGAATTTTGGTGTTTTGGGCGAGGGACATGGCAATCCACGCTCGTTGTCTTTGGCCGCCAGAGAGGGTATCGAGGGGGCGATCTCTCAGTGTTACTAAGTCGGTCATTTCCAAGGCTTCGCGGACGATTTGGCGGTCTTGCAGCGACCATTGTTGCCGCCAATCTTGATAGGGATAACGACCTTGGGACACCAAATCTTTGACGGTTAAACCTTCAGGGGAGATCGGACTTTGCGGTAATAGTCCCAACTGCCTGGCGACACTTTTGGTCGATCCGGCGAGGATCGATTTACCATCGAGATACACCCCGCCGCTAGTCGGCTTGAGCAATCTTGCCAACCCTTTGAGCAAGGTCGATTTGCCGCAGCCATTCGACCCCACTAACACGGTAATTTTTTCCGCAGGAATCGTTAAGGACAAATCCTGAATAATCGTGTTCCCCTGGTAAGCCAGGGATAGATCTTGAGCGATGAGTTCGATCATTTGCGGTGGCGATTTTGAATCAGTAGATAGAGGAAAAACGGTGCGCCGATCGTGGCAAGGACGACACCACAGGGCAACTCGATCGGTGCCAAGATCGTGCGCCCGATCGCATCGGCGAGCGTCACTAACATGCCCCCGATGAGGGCGGCGACTGGTAAGATCTGGCGATAATTGCCTCCGACGAGTTGGCGGGCGATGTGGGGGGCAATCAGTCCGACAAAGCCGATCGTCCCAGCGGCAGCCACCGCCGAGCCAGCTAATGCCACGGCGATGATGACGAGCTGGGCGCGTTGCCATGTCACGCGACTCCCCAATCCCGTGGCGATCTCATCGCCCAAGGAGAGGACATTTAACTCCCGCGTTAGTCCCAATGCGAGGGCAGTACCAACCATCGCCCACGGCAACAGGGCGAAAAAATCCTCCCACGTGCGATTGTAGACGCTGCCGGCCAGCCAGATTAAAGCTTGGCTGACAGTGGAAATCGACCCCAAGGAAATCATTAAGCTGGTACAGGCACTGGCGATCGCCGACAAGCCAATTCCCAGCAAAATTAATAACATCGGTGAATTTTGCCCACTCCCTGCCAAACTATAAATCAGGGCTGCCATGAATAATGCCCCAATAAATGCGGCGATCGGTAGGGTAGCAACTGGGGCATCGGGAAATAACACGATCGTCGCAACTGCCGCCAAACTCGCCCCCGCATTGATGCCGATGATACTCGGATCGGCGAGGGGATTGCGGGTTAAGCCTTGAAAAATCGCACCCGAAATCGCCAGCGCGACACCGACTAAAAAGGCGACTAAGGTACGGGACAATCTCAATGTTTGAATCACGAATGGCAGATCGGGATTGCCTGTATCGATACCTAGCAGGGTTGCGATGAGATCGCCGAGCGCGATCGGGTACTCACCTTGCCCGACATTGACGACGATCGCCGCCAAGGTCAACCCCGCTAATATGGGGACGATCGGCAATTGCTGCCGCTCTGGGCGATCTACTGGTAGGGGCGGGCGAATGGCTAACCAGTTTTTCATGCGCGGATTTTTGCTTTGGCGAGATAAACAAATACTGGTGCGCCGACAAGTGCCGTCATTACGCCGACAGGCAGCTCTTGGGGCTGAATTAACAGTCTGGCGGCGATATCGGCAACTAACAGCAGAATGGCACCGTAGACTGCTGAGTAGGGCAGAATCCAGCGATAATCGGTTTTGATGAAGAATTTCACGCCGTGGGGGACGACTAGCCCCACAAACCCGATCGGCCCAGCGATCGCCACAGAACTACCTGCGAGTAACACCATACTCGTTACCGTTAACAGCTTAATCGTCAGGGTGTTTTGTCCCAAACTGGTGGCAACATCTTCGCCTAAGCTCAGGGTGGCGATTTGTCTGCTGAGGGCAAATGCCAGTAATAACCCCACCACCATTACTGGTAATACCCGTAAAAATAGACCGAAATCTCTCCCTACCAGGGAACCTGCCAGCCAAAAGCGAATTTCGTCTAAGGTACTCTGGCTGACGATCAGGATGCTGGTAGTTAAGGCGGCGATAAATGCGGCGATCGCAGCTCCAGCGATCGTCAGGTTGAGCGGGGTGACTCCCCCAGGGCCGAGGGATGCACAGAAATAAACGACAATCGCCGCGATGCCCGCCCCCACAAAGGCTGCTCCGGCATAGTCTGAGGGGGTGGAGCTACCAAGCAGAAAGGAGGTACCGACTACCGCTAGGGCACCGCCAGCTTCGATGCCTAAGATGCCAGTTTCGGCTAGGGGATTGCGGGTTAAACCTTGAATCGCCGCCCCCGCTACGGCAAGCGCGGCACCGACAGCGAGTGCCATTAGCGATCTGGGTAATCTGACTGTTTGGATAATCAGATGGTCGAAGGAATTATCGAACTGGGTAAAGGAGTCGAAAATAACTGCTAGCGAAATGTCTCTAGTGCCTAAAGTAATGCTGTAGATCGCACAACCGATCGCCACCAACATACCTAGCCCTAGCCCGACTAGTGGTGAGGGTTTCAGATATTTAGACAACCTCGCAACAGTAGGGTCGAGCATGATACTTGCTAAGATTAATCATTTAATATTACTAACTATTGGTAATACTTTGCAATGGTACTTTCGGCGGATCTAGATCTAAATTGCTAATTCTTAACAGTTAATCCCTAGCATCTGACCGCCAAAAGTCGATGTTTGACCGCTGAGTGCTGCCATCACATCAAAAAAGACCCGGTCTAAGCATGTGCCAAAAAGTCTAGTTGGGTATAGACAACACGGAGATCGCTCATGTACAATCAGATTTTGTTGATAATTATTCTTATTTAAAATGCAGACTAATAATTCCAGTGGTAAGTATCGTTTCTGTCAACAGCTATGCATCCAGCAGATCTGTCTGGCGTTCGCTGCCGTAATCATTGCTCTACCAATTGGAGTCCAAGCACAAACGCTCCCAGGTGCAACCAGTCAGAGGGCGGTCGTTGGCGAAGCCTCCCCGTTGGGGAATCGCCACAATCATCTAGGTCGCAAAAATTTACCGACCATCAAAAAACTCCTAGCACAGGCAGCGATCGCGCCACTAAACATCACCGGAATTAAGCTCAACTCGAAAAATAACGGCATTGAAGTAATCTTAGAAACTGCGGGGACGCTGACGGCTCCGGCTCCCCAGATCGTTGGTAATCTCCTCTACTTCGATATCCCCAACGCCACCCTCTCTCAACAATTCCAAGCGGCTAATCCGGCTCCAGGAGTGGGAAATGTCTCTGTTACTCAAATAAATTCTAGCTACGTGCGCGTGACGGTAATTGGCACCAATGGGGCACCCCAAGCAACGGTAATTGCCAGCGAAGCGGGTGCGAACGATTCCCCTGTAGCCCAGACAAATGCACCAGAAATAGAAATCAACGTTACTGGGGGTTTGCGAGACTCCTACCGCAAGCCCAATGCTGCTAGTGTGACGGGTACGAATACGCCGATTATCGAAACTCCTTTTGCAGTTCAGGTGATTCCCCAGACGATTATTCGCGACAGGCAGAGTAGAGATGTTAAAGATGCGGTCAGTACCGTCAGCGGCGTTACTTTTAATGGGAATACCCAAGGTCGTGGTGGGAACACGTTTAGCATTCGCGGCTTCTCTGGAGTGGCAACTTTGCGGGATGGATTCAGGCAATTTGGGATTGGTGAGGGACAGACCCAACCAGTCAGCGAAATTGCTAATTTAGAGCAAGTTGAAGTCCTCAAAGGGCCAGCCTCAATTTTGTATGGCGCAATCGAGCCAGGTGGACTGATTAACCTCGTCAGCAAGAAACCATTATCTACGCCATTTTATGAAGTAGAAGTTCAAGGTGGCAGTCGTAATTTAATTAGCCCCCGTTTTGATGTTTCTGGCCCTTTAACTGCTGATGGCAAGGTACTCTATCGCGTTAATGGACTGTATCAAAGCATCAATAAAGTGGGGAATTTCACTCAACCCGACCAGAAAACCTTTATTGCTCCGACAATTGCCTGGAAAGTTGGCGATAAGACCGATCTGACTATTTCCGCAGAATATATCGACTCCATTCGTCCTGCCGATTTTGGAGTGCCAGCAGTGGGAACGAATGTAGCCAATGTCCCACGAGATCGCATTATCACCGAGCCTAGCGATCGAGTCACCAATCAATCTTTGAATATCGGTTATGGACTAGACCATCAGTTTAGCGACAACTGGAAACTTCGCAATGCTTTTCGCTATGCCTCAAATCAGTATGATTATAATGTTGTCGCCTTGCCAATAGGTTTCGATGAGACGACAAATACCGTCAACCGTTTTTTCGCTACTCAACAAGGTCAGACCAAAGACTATACCTTTCAAACCAATCTAACTGGTGAATTTGCCACGGGGGATGTCAAGCACAAACTGTTGGTCGGTACAGATTATGTCCGTCGAGAGGGCCGACGGGCTGAACGTGTTGGCGACCCCACAGACCTCGATCTGTTCAATCCAGTTTATGGAGTAGTTAAACCGAATAAACTCGATCTCCCTGACTTTGGCGGTAGAACTACTCGCGGTAATAGTTTTGGATTTTTCATCCAAGACCAAATCGATCTGGTCAAAAATGTCAAACTCCTAGCTGGAGTCCGTTATGATACGCTCTCGCAAACTACTACTAATATTCTCGAAGGTGGAGAAACTAGCTTAACCGCCAGTGCGCTCACTCCTAGGCTCGGACTCCTCTATCAATTCAACAATCGACTCTCAGCCTACGGCAGTTACTCGCAGTCCTTTGCCCCAAATGAAGGTACGACAGCAGCAGGTGCAGCCTTAGAGCCACAACGCGGTAAAGGGTATGAGTTTGGAGTCAAGTCTGACTTAATCGAGGGCAAGCTGTTTGCAACACTGGCGTATTTCGATATTTCCAGACAAAATGTCCCCCTTACCGATCCTGCCAATCCGCTATTTTCGATCGCCTCTGGCGAACAACGCAGTCGGGGGATTGAATTCGACATCTCTGGCGAACCCGCGCCTGGTCTGAAGTTAGTTGCCTCTTATGCTTATACCGATGCGAAAGTTTCTGCCGATTTAGATCCGACACTCGTTGGTAAAAAGTTGTTTGGGGTGCCAGAACATGCGGCGAGCTTCTGGACAACTTACGAACTTCAGCAAGGCCAAATGAAGGGTTTAGGTTTTGGTGCGGGTCTAAATTTCAAGGGAGATCGCCAAGGCGATTTAGAAAATACCTATCGGCTGGGAAGTTATGTGACTGCGGATGCGGCAATTTTCTACAAAAAGGATGATTGGCGATTTGGACTCAATCTCAAGAATATTAGCGATGCCAAGTATGTCGAAAGTGGTTTCGGATTGCCCACATCTGCCAATAATTTTGGCGATCCATTCACTGTAATTGCTTCGGTTGGGGTTAAGTTCTAATTGTCGAGTCTCTATTTGTCCTTTTATATTCCCAACTTCATCTAATATGATGTGTCAAGAAAAAACCATGAATCTCGTTCGATCGCACCGAAAAATTCTCACTTTCAATACATTTCTACCGCTCTGCTTTGTAATTAATATTTTGGCGATCGCCATTGCTATTCCAGCTAGTGCAAGATCTTTAACTGCTAATAATGCCGATCGATCCTCAAATCCTAACGCTACCAGTATTACTACTCATCGCAGTACTAGACAAGTACTCGCACAGGCAGATAGCAACCGAGCGAGTATTACTGGCATCAAGCTAAATGCCAAAGATAACGGGATTGAAGTAGTCTTAGAAACTGCGGGGACGATTTCGGCTCCAGCTCCCAAAATCATTGGCAATCTCCTTTACTTCGATCTGCCCAATGCGATTATTGCGCAACCATTTCGGGCGGCCAATCCCGCCAAAGGGATCGAGAGTGTCTCTGTCACCCAGGTAGATTCGGGCTACATCCGCGTTACTGTAGTTGGCTCGACGGGGACACCCCAAGCGACGGTGATTGCTGGTGCGGCTGGCACAAATCCCGAACCTGTAGCGCAGAAAAACGAACCAGAACTCGAAATCAACGTCATCGGCGGACTGAGAGACTCTTACCGCAAGCCCAATGCTTCTAGTGTGACGGGTACGAATACACCGATTATCGAAACTCCATTCTCCGTCCAAGTCATTCCCCAGACGATTATTCGCGACAGGCAGAGTAGAGATGTTAAAGATGCGCTGAGTAATGTCAGCGGCGTTATTTATAATGGGAATGTCCAAGGTCGCAGTGGAAACACGTTTAGTATTCGTGGTTTCTCTGGAGTGGCAACTTTGCGGGATGGATTCAGGCAATTTGGGGCTGGTCAGGGAAATACCCAACCATTCAGCGAAATTGCTAATTTAGAGCAAGTTGAAGTCCTCAAAGGGCCAGCCTCAATTTTGTATGGCGCAATCGAGCCAGGTGGACTGATTAACCTCATTAGCAAGAAACCATTATCTACGCCATTTTATGAAGTAGAAGTTCAAGGTGGCTCTCGTAATTTAATTAGCCCCCGTTTTGATGTTTCTGGCCCTTTAACCGCTGATGGCAAAGTACTTTATCGCGTCAATGGACTGTATCAAAGCATCAATAGTGTGGTGAAGTCCACTCAACCCGACCAGAAAACCTTTATTGCCCCGACAATTGCCTGGAAAGTTGGCGACAAGACCGACCTGAGTATTTCCGCAGAATATATCGACTCCAATCGTCCTGGCGATTTTGGATTGCCCGCAGTGGGGACGAGTGTAGCCAATGTCTCGCGCGATCGCATTAGCGGCGAACCTAGCGATCGAATCACCAATCAATCCCTGAATATCGGTTATCTGCTCGACCATCAGTTTAGCGATAACTGGAAACTCCGCAATGCTTTTCGCTATGCCTCAAATCAGTTTGATTTCAATGTTGTCGCCTATCCGCTGGGTTTCGATGAGACCACAAATACCGTCAACCGTTTTTTCGCCACTCAAGAAGGTCAGACCAAGGACTATACCTTACAAACCAATTTAACTGGTGAATTCGCCACGGGGGATGTCAAGCACAAACTATTGGTCGGTACAGATTATGTCCGTCGAGAGGGGCGACTTTTTTCAAGCATTGGCGACCCAACAGACCTCGACCTGTTTAATCCCGTTTATGGCGTAGTTAAACCGAATAAAGCCGACATCCCTGGCTTTGGCGGTACCGCTATTCGCGGTAATAGTTTTGGATTTTTCGTCCAAGACCAAGTTGAGGTCGTCAAAAATTTAAAACTCCTAGCAGGAGTCCGTTATGATACGCTCTCGCAAGACAATATTAATATTCCTGGTGTAGGAACCGACCCTGGAGAAACTAGCTTAACTGCCAGTGCGATCACCCCTCGGCTCGGACTCCTCTATCAATTCAACAATCGACTCTCAGCCTACGGCAGCTATTCACAGTCTTTTACTCCAAATTCAGGTACGACAGTATCAGGCGCAGCTTTAGAGCCACAACGCGGTAAAGGGTATGAGATTGGAGTCAAGTCTGACTTAATCGATGGCAAACTGTTTGCAACACTGGCATATTTTGATATTTCCAAGCAAAATGTCCCCCTTACCGATCCTGACAATCCGCTATTTTCGATCGCCTCTGGCGAACAACGCAGTCGGGGGATTGAATTCGACATTGCTGGCGAACCCGCGCCCGGTCTGAAGTTAGTAGCATCTTATGCTTATACCGATGCCAAAGTTTCTGCCGATTTAGATCCGACACTCGTTGGTAAAAAATTGTTTGGGGTGCCAGAACATGCGGCGAGCTTCTGGACAACTTACGAACTTCAGCAAGGTCAGATGAAGGGTTTAGGTTTTGGTGCGGGTCTAAATTTCAAGGGAGATCGTCAAGGTGATTTAGAGAATACCTATCTAATGGGAAGTTATTTGACTGCGGATGCGGCAATTTTCTACAAAAAGGATGATTGGCGATTTGGACTCAATTTTAAGAATATTAGCGATGCCAAGTATGTCGAAAGTAGTTTAGGATCGCGCGGATCTGGCAATAATTTTGGCGATCCATTCACTGTAATTGCTTCTGTGTCTGTGAAGTTTTAAGGCTCGATTCAGTGTCTGCTACGATACAGCTTTTTACAGCCAACAGCTTTGACGATCGAGATTCAATCTCGATCTTCAAAAAAACAAAGTTTGGTGTCTAAAATTATAAATTATTGCTAATCTATCGCAAATATTTTTCAGCATTATTGCTGAATTACGATCGATTTCAGAGATTGGAGATCCTTGAAATGCTTGATAGATAGCTATTTTAGTTACTAAAACATCAGATTAAATTAAGAGAGTGTGATTTACCTGAGTTAAAAGTATTTGTGATAAGATCTCAACAGCTATAATTCCCGCCCGTCAATTTCAAAAATTATGGAACAATCGAGTTTCAGTGCCACATCCAGGCAGAATGCCGACAAAAATCTGCTAACTATCTTACTGGCTGGGGTAGGTGGCTCGCTGGCGTTCCACGTTGCGGCGATCGCTGGAGTCGCAACGTTATGGAAACCCGTTGCGCCGATCGATGAGCCGATGGAAATTACAATGGTGGATGTCGATAGTGAGAAACCACCACAGCCAAAAGTAATCCCGATCGTTAAGGCACCCACCAAGGTAGAGCCAAAACCAGTCCCGATCGTCAAGGTACCCGCAAAACTAGAACCAAAAATAGCTCCAGCCAAACCAATGCCGATCGTCAAGGTACCTGCCCAGGTAACGCAAAAACCAGTCCCGATCGTCAAGACAGCATCATCGCTCGATAATTTCATCGATTCGGCGAAGCCGACGCTACGCGAACGAGTCGCCAGTAAACCTGCACCCAGATCGATAGAGCCGCCGTTAAAAGCGGTAGCTCCACCAGCGTTTCCTGACGAAATATTCAAACCCGCACCAGTGAAAACTTCAGCAGTACCCACTCAGAAAATAGCTAAATCGCCTACTTTTACGACTCCTCAACCGGAACAGCCGAAAATAGTCACAGAGCCTCAACCGGAAACGCCCATCCGTGAAAATCAATCGGGGTTAGCGAGTAACTCACCCAATCGCCAACTTGCCACCCGCTCGACAGATACACCCGCACCGACTCAGGAGCAAGATTTTGAGCAGGTAACACCAAGCAAAGTCAATGCGCCGACTGAAGAAATCGCCTCCAGCAATCACAACCAGTCGGGATTGACTAGCAACCCCGCTACTACTAGTAAATTAGCTGGTAAATTAGCAGCAAATAATACTAGCCCTACCACTGACGATAACTTTGGGGAAGTCGCACCGAGCAAAATTAAAACACCCACCACCGATGAATTTGCAGGCTCTAGTAACAACCAGTCAGGATTAGCAGGTAAGCCCACTAGTGGCGGGAAACTAGTTACTAGATTAGCTGGGAACACTCCTAGTAGTAATCATGCCAGTGATGGCGATCCTGGTGGTGTCGAGCGAGGCAATAGTTGGCGCGGTGCCAGAGCCGAACCAGGTGCTGGCTTGAAGCCCAATCCAGGCAATAGCGGCGGTGATGATGCTGGCTCTGGGAAAACATTTGGATTGCAATGTATCAAAAGATGCGACATTAGCGGACTGACAGATCTAGAAGATCGAGATGGCGGCAAGGATAAATTACGGATTAAGATCGCCGTCGATCCCAACGGTAATGTCACCAGAGCGAGTATCGCCAAATCCAGCGGTAATTCGACAATCGATCGAGTTGTGATTAATGGAGTCAAGCAAATGCAATTTAGCCCTCCAGGAAAAATAGTAGAACGAGTAGTCAAGGCGAATATTTTACTATGATTTTAATGATTATGATTAGTAGGATTAGGTTGTTATTACTATTGAAATCGATCGATAATGTCGTGTATTTTTAGTACTAATACAAGAATATTTTTTGATAAAAGTTGTTTGAATTATATGAATTATTTCAAGGTATTAATTACGGGTGCAATTGGAGTTACAACATCAGTTTTTCAAACTCACTTAGCGATCGCTGCCAGCATCACATTACCCGATGGGAGTAAATGCGAAGGTGAAGTGAGTAGAGGAGTTTTAACCGGACAAGCGACTTGTCAATATGCCAGTAAAGATACATATACTGGCTCCTTTAAAGATGGTAAATTCTCTGGGACTGGTAAGTATACATTTGCGGCTGGTGGCAGCTATCAAGGCACATTTAAAAATGGTCAAATTGAAGGGAAAGGAGTAAGAACATATCCAGATGGCGATCGCTATGAAGGCGATTTTGTCAAGGGCGAACCCAATGGCATTGGTAATTATCTTGCTGCGGGTGGTGGTGGTTATCAAGGCGAATTCAAAAATGGATCTCCCGCAGGTAAGGGTATATTTACCTTTAAAAATGGCGATCGCTGTACCGGAATTGCTACAAATACTCAACTCAATGGGGCTGGTACTTGCCAATACAAAAATGGTAATAGTTATCAAGGTAATCTTGCTAACGATCGACCAGACGGTCAAGGTACGATGACTTTTGCCGATAAAAGTAACTATACAGGCGAATTTAAAGCTGGACAATTTGCAGGAACAGGAACTCGCAAGTACAAAAATGGTAATATTTATACTGG